>JADLBG010000490.1 GCA_020847895.1 Bryobacterales bacterium | reverse complement strand
GCGGGACTCCCCCGTGTCCTCCTGATCGGCGGGATCGACGGGAATGAAGCTGCCGCGAAACTGATCCGGCAACAGGTGGCCCGCTATGAGCGCGAGGGGAAATGGAAGAAGCGATTCGAACTCGCGGCCATCCCGCTGGCCAATCCGGGGAAAAGCAAGCTCGTCTTTCCGCCCATTGGCGATGCCTATCGCGACCACACGGAGTCGCACGCCCTGTGGCGCTGGGCCGCAACCTACGCCCCCGATCTTGTGTTAGTGGTGGGCGCGGACGATGCCGGTCTGGCGGCGGCGCTATCGCGGGAAACCGTTGCCGGCGTGGGGCGCATCCCGGCGCGCCGTGTGAACGCCGGCCCGAAACTGCTTGCAGACTTGAAGGAACCTCCGGCGAAATCCGAAGCCCGGATCGAGATCGACAAACGCCGCGCCCGCGCGCCGCGGGAAGTGGCGGAGCAGTTCGCCGGCGTCTACGGGCATCAGTTGACCGAACCCGTGTACATCCAATCCGTGGCGCTCATCGGAAGACTGCGCCTGGGCGCGCTGGCCGATGTGGAACGAATTGCCGCGCCTTACGCCGATGGAACGAAACCGAGCATCGAGAAAGCTACGTCCAGCCATCTCTCCGGACACCTCCTCTTTGCCGAGTTGGCTGAAAGGACGCACAATCCCGCCTATGTAAAGCTGGTGCGGGCGGCGGCGGACATGGGGTTCTCACCGTCAGGCGAGATGCTGGAATCGATGCCGATGCACAGCCGCATGAGCGACTCGGTATTCATGGGCTGCCCCATTCTGGTGAAGGCGGGGAAGCTCACCGGCGAGCGCAAGTATTACGACATGGCGGCCCGCCATTTGCGCTTCATGCGGAAGCTGGATCAGCGCGCCGATGGCCTGTGGCGCCACTCGCCGCTCGATGAGGCGGCATGGGGACGCGGCAATGCGTTCGCCGCTCTCGGCATGGCGCTGAGCTTGAGCGACCTACCGAAGGATCATCCCGGATACGAAGACATGCTCATCGCCTTCCGCAGCCTGGCTGCGGCGCTCGCGCGGCAGCAGGACGAAACGGGAATGTGGCGGCAGGTGGTGGATATGCCGGGCAGCTACCGCGAGATGTCCTCGACGTGCATGATCGCTGCGTCCCTTCTACGCGGCGCGCGGCGTGGTTGGCTCGATGCGAAGACCTATCAGCCGCTCGTAGACCGGGCGTGGGAAGCGGTGAAGGCCCGCGCGGCCTCCGATGGAGGTTTGATTGATGTGTGCGAATCGACGGGCGCGCAGAAAAGCCGCGATGACTACCTGCGCCGCAAGGCCATCCTCGGCCGCGACCCACGCGGCGGAGCCATGGTGTTGCTGTTCTCTACCGAGATGGCGGGGCTACAGTAGAAAGTCCGACTCGATTCGGATCATCTCGATATAATCCCAGAGATGCCCAGCAAAGTTTATGACGTAGTAGTAGTGGGGTCGGGGCCTTCGGGAGGAACACTCTCGGCGCACCTGGCGCGGCAGGGAGTGAATGTTCTCCTTGTGGAGGGCGGGCCGAGAATCAACACACGCACCGATTTCAATACCCACGCCATGCCGTTCGATTACCCCAGCCGGCACATTCCGACCATGAAGCCGGGCAAGCAAGGATTCGATTCGGAGCGTTCGCGTGGAGTCGGCGGGAAGAGCCTCACTTGGAACGCGGTGGCATGGCGGTTGAGCCAGCGGGATTTCAAGGGGCACGCGCACGATGGGGCGGGCGAGGACTGGCCCATCGACTACAAAGACCTGGAGCCTTACTACACAAAGATCGAGCGCGAGGTGGGCGTGTGCGGCAACCGCGATGGGCTCGAGGACCTGCCCGATGGCGAGTTCCTTCCCCCCGTGCCGATGAAGTGCAGTGATCTGATTGTCAAACGCGGCGCTGAGAAACTGGGCGTGAAGGTGATCCATGTTCGCAAATCCACGCTCAGCCGTCCGAGAGACGCGCGGCCTGCCTGCCACTTCTGCGGAAACTGCATGGCGGGCTGCGACGTGGTGGCGAAGTACAACTCGGCGGACGTCCACATCGTGCCGGCGGTGAAGGGCGGGCATCTCGAGGTGCTGCCGAACTCGATTGTGCGCGAGGTGGTGGTATCGGACGAAAACCGGGTGACAGGCGTGCGCTACGTGAACCGCGAGACGCTGGCCGAAGGTGAAGCGCGCGGGCGAGTGGTGGTGGTTTCCTGCGCCTGTGTGCAGAGTGTGGCGCTGCTGCAGATGTCCAAGTCGCGGCGCTATCCCAACGGGCTGGCGAATTCTAGCGGGCAATTGGGGAAAAACTTCATCCCGCATTTTACGGGCGGGGTGCAGTGCTTTTTGAAGGAGCTGATCGGCAAGCCGGCGGCCAATGATGAAGGCTTCCTCGACCATGCCTATATCCCCTCGTTCATGCACAACCGGAACCGCGACTACGCGCGCAGTTTCGGGGTGCAGTTCAACTATCAGAATCGCCGCTCGGTGGGCTGGGCGCGTGACATAGGCGGCTTCGGGAAGCGGTATAAGGAGGCGGTGAAGGATCGCTATCCGGCGTTTCTCACGTTCTCGCCTTACGGCGAGATGCTGCCCAATCCGAAGAGCTACATCGACCTCGATCGGGAGAAGAAGGACGCCTACGGGTTGCCGCCGGCGCGGCGGCACGTGAGTTGGAGCGACAACGACTGGAAGATCTTCCGCGACATGACGGCGTGGTCGAAGCGGATTCTCGAATCGGCGGGCGCTGAGATTCTGGTGGTGAGCGATGAGCCGCGCACAAACCACGAACTGGGCGGCTGCCGCATGGGCGCTGATCCGAAGAGCAGCGTGTTGAACGGCTGGTGCCAGTCGCATGACGTAAAGAACCTGTTTGTCGTCGATGGCAGTGTGTTCCCCTCCGCGTCGGAAAAGAACCCGACACACACGATGATGGCGCTGGCGGCGCGCACGGCGGACTATATCGGAGACAGTCTGAAGAAAGGAGCGCTCTGATGGCGGACCGGCGAGACGCGTTGAAGATTATCGGAGCAATAGGGACGACGTGCGCGTTCCCCTTCTCCGCCGATGAATTGTACGGACAGCACGCGCACGACCCGGATCATCCCGCGGGTGCGCTCCCGTCGAAGCCTTCGTACTTTACCGAATCGGAGTTCGAGACGGTGAAGAGCCTCGCGGACCTCATCATCCCGCGTACCGATACGCCGGGCGCCGTGGATGCGGCGGCGCCGTTCTACATCGACTACGTCGTGAACAGCAACGAAGAGTGGAAACGGCAGTTCCGCGACGGCCTCGCCTGGCTCGACCGTCAGTCGTCCTCAAAGTACGGGAAGCGATTCCACGACTTGGAGGAAGCACAACAAACGGCGCTGGTGACGCCGCTTGCCGCGGCTGCGGATAAAATAAAGCCGCCGCTCGATGTGCCGCGCTCGCAGAAAGCCCGGGCCACCAGGCGACGGAAGGAGGTGCCGCTCGAAGCGCAGTTTTTCAAGGCTTTCAAGAGCATGACCGCCGACGGGTACTTCACCTCGAAGGCGGGGCTGGTGGATACGCTCGGCTACAAGGGGAATACCGTGCTGGCCGAGTTCCCGAGTTGCGAGCGTCCTTAGCGGAGGGGAGAATGGCTTGCCACGTGAGGTCCCTCGGAACCGGGATCGCATTGAGGCGCAGGTACAGGAGATCCGCCATGAGAATCATCGATTGCCTTTCACTCACTTTACAGGACGCGCGCCAAGGGTTACGGCAATTGAGGAAGAACCCGGCTGTCGTGGCAGTTGTGGTGCTCTCGCTCACTATTGGCTTGGGCGCGAATTCGGCGATCTTCACCCTAGTCGACGCGGCGATTCTCAAACCGTTGCCTGTTAAGAATCCGGCTGACTTGCGCATCGTCGAATGGACAAGCAGCGCATTTTCGGAAGGTGTCCGGAATATGAACGGCGACTTCGAGCCGATGCCAGGAGGCCGCTTTCGTGGTTCCACGGTTGGAGCAAACCTGTACCGGCGGCTCGCGCGCGAGCAGACGGCCTTCGAAGCGTTGGTAGGGATTTCGGATTTCAATCCGGTCGCGATTGCGGTGGATGCGTCTACCGCCGAGCAGGTGGGCCTCCAGTACGTTAGTGCAAACTTCTTTCAGGGATTGGACGCGCCGCCCATAATCGGCCGGCCCTTCCTTAGCGAGGAGGACCGAGTCGGAAACGAGCCTGTGGTGATCGTGAGCCATCGTTTCTGGGCGCGCTGGCTGGAAGGCCGGGCCGGTTTGCGGGACCGCGAGATCCGCATCAATAACGTGCCGGCTCGAATCGTGGGCGTAGCGCCAACCAGGTTCTTCGGCCTGCGGGCCGGTGAGTGGACCGATGTCTATGCTCCGCTCGCCATGAGAGCCGCCTTCCAGCCAGGCGGCAGTCGCGCCACGGCGAGAGGCGAAGACGACCGCGATTGGTGGGTCCGCCTGGTTGGCCGGCTCAAGCCGGGAGTTTCCGAAGAGGCCGCCAAGGCGGAGTTGGCAGATCTTTTCCGCAACCTGGCGCTACTGGAAGGCGTGAAGATCGAACCTGCCGGAACCCGCGAGATGATCATCTCGCCGGGCCGGCGCGGCTTTGACGCGCTGAATCCCAACGAGGCCAAAGCGCTGTGGATCATGATGCTGCTTGTTGGAGTTGTGCTGCTCATCGTGTGCGCGAACGTGGCGAACCTGCTATTGGCCCGGTCTGTGAGCAGGCAGCACGAGTTGGCTGTGCGATTGGCGTTGGGAGCGCCTAGAATCCGTCTATTCCGGCAGCACCTGATCGAGAGCCTCGTGTTGGGGCTCGTGGGAGGCGCCGCGGGGCTGCCCTTTGGCTACCTGCTTGTCCGGTCCATTGACTCACTGTTCCGGACAGGCGAATGGGACCCGCATCTCGACCTGAGGATTTTGGCCTACACCGGCGTACTTGCAATCCTTACTGCCCTCCTCTTCGGCCTCGCGCCGGCCCTGAGGGGGGCCCGAACCGACATCGGTGAAGCTCTCAAACTGCAGGCCAGGTCCATGATGGGCGGCCGGCTACACCTCCCACGGCTCTTGATGGCGATCCAGATCGGGCTGTGTTTGACGGCCTTGGTGGGGGCCGGCCTTCTCGGCCGGTCGCTTCGGAACCTGAAGTTGGTGGATGTTGGTTTCGATAGAGAGAACCTCGCCTACGCCTCGGTGAATCCCTGGCAGGCCGGATATTCCCCCGAACGCGTTGCAGCTTACGCGGACCGGGTGCGCGAGGAACTCTCCAGGCTGCCTGGAGTCCTGGGTGTGAGTGCCGTCCGAGTCCGCCCGTTACAGGGCGGCGGCGCCTTACTGGAAGCGAATATTCACGGGCGCCTGTATGAGCCCGGCAAGAACAGGGTGAACGTAAACAGAGTGGGTAGCGGATTCTTTGAGACGCTGCGTCTCCCTCTGGAGGCAGGCAGGACGTTCGACCGGCGTGACTTTCGGCGAAACTCGCACGCCGTCGTGGTGGACGATCTGTTCGCGCGCAGGCTCTTCCCCAGAGACAATCCGCTGGGCCGCCGTTTCGGATACGGCAAAGAGACCAATCGATATGAGATCGTCGGTGTAGTGCGCGGCAGCCGGTACAACAGTCTGCACGCCGGCGCGCTTCCAATCGTTTACCATCCTTATCTTCCCGGCGAGATGACGGGTAACCCAATACACTTCGCAATCCGCTCCAGGTTGGATTCCACGCGTCTGGCCGAAGCCGCCCGCAAGGCGATCGCCTCCGTGGACCGGGCCGTGCCGATGTCGCAGTTCCACACGCAAACGGATTTGATCGACCGCCTGCTGCGAACCGAGCGGCTATTGGGTTTCGTGTCCGCCGCTTTCGCTCTGGTTGCGATGACCCTTGCGGCAATCGGTCTCGGCGGTCTACTGGCTTACGCGGTTGCGCGCCGGACCAACGAAATCGGAGTGCGGATGGCATTGGGCGCCACCACCGGCAACGTGGTCTACGCAGTGCTTCGCGACTCGCTTGGCACGGTCGGCGCCGGGATCGTCATTGGGCTGCCCAGCGCTTACGCGGTTACCGAATTCCTGAAGACCGCGTTGTTCGGGCTCGAGTCACTGGACCCCTGGACGGCGCTGATCTCGTTCGCCTCCCTATTGTCCGTCGCTCTGCTTGCAGCTTGGATTCCGGCTCGACGAGCCGCGAGAATCGACCCGATGACCGCTTTGCGCGAAGAATAGATCAAACGCAGCCGGAAGTGTATCAGTCCGCGGCGGGCGGGAAGTGCGTTGGATGCCATCAATGCAAGCAGCACGGCGGTAATGGCATTCACGGACTGCAACCTCCGGCCGCTCAATCGATGGGGGAATGAGGGGATGAATGAGGGTAGAGTTCCGCTGTCCGGCAGGGTGTATACTGCCGCCATGCGATCCAGAATTGCGGCGGCTTTGTTTGCACTGGCATTGATTGCCTTTGTGGCGGCGCGGGACCGGGGCGCGATCTCGGCCTCGGTGCGGGACACGACCACCTGGGGAGCGAATGATCCGGCGTGGTCGC
>JADLBG010000489.1 GCA_020847895.1 Bryobacterales bacterium | reverse complement strand
CTGCCCAATGCTTACTTCGACTCGCTCGGGATTCCGCGATTGACTGCCGGTCGATAGCTCAACCCGCCGAACCGCCCGGTACGGACCCGTACGCCGGGTGGTGTGACAGGGAAAGCGGGCGACCGCCCTATGTCCATTCTCCCCCTCTCCCCCTCCGCGCGCCCTCCCCTGAACCCCACACCTCCTCTCCGGCGTCTGTTATCTTGACGGTAGCGCTATGGACCAAGGAGCCCAAACTTCCCACCAGATTTCCGGAACCATCTTCGGCCTGCGTCTGTTCGGAGTCCCTGTCCGGTTCCATTTTACCTTCGTCCTTCTGGTCGTCGCCCTCGGAGCCGTCGGCATCCAAGGCCCTTCCGGAGCCGAGGCTGCCATCTACATACTCGCTCTGTTCGCCTCCGTCCTCGTTCACGAACTCGGCCATGCCCTCGTCTCCAAACGCTACGGCATCAAGACCATCGAAATCGTCATGTTCCCCATCGGCGGCGTCGCCAGGCTCGAGCGCAATCCCAAACCCAGGGAAGAACTGTGGATTGCCCTTGCCGGCCCCGCCGTGAATATTGTCATCGCCGCGCTCCTGATCGTCGCCGCCGCTTCACTCAACCGCACCTTTGATTGGGAGAAGGCCTTCTCCCGCGGAGGAGGCGACATGCTCAGCCAGGTCGCCATCGGCAACATCATTCTCGGTGTGTTCAACCTCCTTCCCGCGTTCCCCATGGACGGCGGCCGCGTTCTTCGCGCCATGCTCGCCATGAAGCGCGGCGAAGCCGAAGCCACCGCCATCGCCGCCCGCGCCGGCCGCTTCCTCGCTATCCTCATGGGCCTCTACGGCCTCGTTGCCGGCAACTTCGTTCTTCTCTTCGTCGCCTTCTTTGTCTATCTCGGCGCGGTCCAGGAGACCGCCGCCGTCATGGGCCGCGCCCTCACCCAGGGCGTCCCCGTGAGCGAAGCCATGATCACCGAGTTCAGGACCCTCTCCCACGGCCAGACCATCCGCGACGCCGCTAACCTTCTGCTCGCTACCACTCAGCAGGACTTCCCCGTCGTCCTCGGCGATCAGGTCCTTGGCCTGCTTGGCCGCAGTGGACTCCTTCGCGCCATGGCGCAGGATGGCCCCGAAGCCTACATCTCCGGAGCCATGCAGCGCGAGTTCCTCTCGGTTTCTCCGCTAATGGACCTTTCCGAGGCATTGCCTCTCCTCACCCAAGCGGGTAACGTGGCCCTCGTCATGGATGAGGACAAGCTGGTTGGCATGTTGACGGGCGAAAATCTGATGGAATTCCTCATGCTCCGCCGCCTCGGCATGGGGCATCGCGGATGAACCGCCCCCGTCATCGCGCTGTCATCATCGGCGGCGGCTTCGCGGGGCTCTATGCCGCCAAAGCTCTCCGCCACGCCCCTGTCGATCTGATCGTTGTCGATAAGCGCAACTTCCACCTCTTTCAGCCCCTTCTCTACCAGGTCGCCACTGGCGGACTCTCCCCCGGCGACATCGCCGCCCCGCTCCGCGCCGCCCTCCGTCGCCAGCGCAATACCGAAGTCGTCCTCGGCGAGGTCACGGATTTGGACGTCGCAAACCGCAAAGTGCTGCTTTCCGACGGGAGCGCCCTTCATTACGACTCACTCATCCTTGCCACCGGAGCTCAGCACAGCTATTTCAATCACCCCGAATGGGAGGCGAAAGCTCCCGGCCTCAAGACCATCGAGGATGCCACCGAGATCCGCCGCCGCATTCTCTACGCTTTCGAAGCCGCGGAACGCTCCGCTTCCACCGCCGAGCGTCACGAATGGCTCACCTTCGTCATCATCGGAGCAGGTCCCACCGGCGTCGAATTGGCCGGCGCCATCGGTGAGATCGCCAACAAAACCCTGCGCGAGGAGTTCCGTCGCATCCGGCCCGAGGAGGCGCACATCCTCCTCCTCGACGCCTCACTCCGCGTCCTCCCTGTCTACCCCGAAGACCTCTCGCACAAGGCCGAGCGCTCCCTCATCCGCCTCGGCGTCCGTACCCGCGGCGGTGTCCGGGTCACCGGCGTCGACGACGCCGGCGTCACCATCCACACCGGCCAGTCAGAGGAACACATCACCGCGCGCACGATTTTCTGGGCGGCCGGCGTTCAGGCCTCCTCCCTGGGCCGGATTCTCGCCAACCACACCTCCGTCCCCCTCGACCGCGCCGGCCGCGTCATCGTCTCCCCGGACCTCAGCATCCCCGGACACCCCGAAATCTTTGTCGTCGGCGACCTCGCCCACCTCCAGCACGATGGCAAACCTGTCCCCGGAGTGGCCCCCGCGGCCATGCAGATGGGCCGTTATGCCGCCCGCGCCATCCTCGCCAGACTCGATGGCAGCCCCGCCCCCGGACCCTTCCGTTATGTCGACAAAGGAAACCTCGCGGTCATCGGCCGCGCCGCCGCCGTAGCCGATTTCGGAGCCATCCACATCAGCGGCTACTTCGCCTGGCTCGCCTGGTTGTTCATCCACCTGATGTACATCGTCGGCTTCCAGAACCGCGTCCTCGTCTTCATCCAGTGGGGCTTCCACTACTTCACTTTCCACCGCGGAGCCCGCCTCATCACCGGCCGGAGGTAAACTCCAGT
>JADLBG010000488.1 GCA_020847895.1 Bryobacterales bacterium | reverse complement strand
CCTGCACCAGGGCGAGTACGTCCATCGGGTCGCCGTCCTCGGCGAGCGTTCCGGGAATGAAACCGTAGTCGCCGGGGTAGTGGAGCGGCGAATAAAGCGCGCGGTCCATGCGGAAAAGGCCGAGTTTAGCGTCGTACTCGTACTTGTTGGCCGAGTTCCGTGGGATCTCTACTATCATCCGGACAATCTCCGGACTGTCGTTGCCCGGCTCAATGTCGTAAAGGTTGAAATACACCTTGTTCAGGTTAACAAATAGCGGCTTACAGAAACGGGTTGCCGGCGCGTTCGTGTCCGATCGTGGTGTTGGGGCCGTGCCCGGGGATGACGATGGCGTCATCGGGAAGCACCAGAAGCTTCGTGTGGATCGAGGCGAGAATCTTGCGCAAGTCGCCGCCGGGCAGGTCCGTGCGGCCGATGGATTCGCGGAACAGCGTGTCGCCGGCAACCAGCTTGTTTTCAGCCGGGATCCACAGGCAGAGACTTCCCTGCGTGTGGCCCGGAGTATCGAGCACGTGAAATTCGGCCGGTCCCAATTGGAGAGTGTCGCCCTCCCTGGCCTGATGGTCGATTTCGGTCTGTTCCGGAGTTTGTATTCCGAGCCAGCCGGCCTGCATTTCGAGATGGTCGTACAGTTCCTGGTCGTTGCGGTTCATCCATACGGGCGCACCGGTGGCTGTCTTCAGCTTGTGGGCGCCGCCGATGTGATCGATGTGGGCATGCGTGACGACGATCGCCTTCACGTGGAGCCGGTGTCTGTCGAGAATGGCAAGAATGCCGCCGATGTCGTCGCCGGGGTCGATCACAAGGGCTTCGCGCGAATTTTCATCGCCGAAGATGGAGCAATTGCACTGCAGCATGCCGACCGGCAAAATCTCGTGGATCATAATCTGGACGTATACTTCAAGTATGGACATAATAGCGCTGTTATCGCGCTGGATGCACATTGCGTCGATGGCATTTCTGGTCGGCGGGGTGCTGTACGCGCGGTTCGCGCTGGCTCCGGCGATGGACGGCATGGGAGAGAGCGAAAGAACAAAACTGGCCGATCGTGTCGCGGACCGGATGCGCGGACTGGTGATGGCCGTTGTGGTTGCCCTGGTGGCTTCCGGCCTGTTCAATCTGTACCGCAGGTCCATTCTGCCGGGAGGTCTGCCCGCGGGCTACCACATGTGGTTCGGCATCAAGATGCTGCTGGCGCTGCACGTGATCGCTGTCTCGCTGCTGTTCGGAAAAGGGGGCGTGGCGCCCGCGAAGCGGACGCGGCAGTTGACGGGAGTGACGATCAGCGGGCTGTTGATCCTGGCGATTTCCGCTTATTTGAGGTCAATGAGATAGATGACAGGATACGAAGCATTACGGGAAGGCGCGGCGTGGCTCGATTTGAGCGGACGCGGCCGATTCAGAGCGCTCGGTAAGGACCGGGCGCGGCTGCTGCACGCCATGACAACCAATCATATTAAGCAGATGGCGCCAGGCGATTCCTGCTACGCATTCTTCCTGAATGCGCAGGGCCGCATTCAGGGCGATGTGCAATTGCTGGCGCTCGAGGACTACTTCCTGCTCGATACGGAGCCCGAGGCGCACGAGCCGCTGTTCCGGCATCTGAACAAGTACATCATCGCCGACGATGTGACGCTCGAAGACGCGCGCGAGGACCTGGCCGCCATCGGCGTCGAGGGGCCGCGGAGCGAGGCGGTGTTGGCTCGGACGCAGGGCGGGATTCGCGCTCCGTTCACGGCGACCGGCGGCGCCGGAGGGCGCATCTATGTGCCGCCGGCGGAAAAGGCGGCCCTCATCGCACAACTGGAAGCGTCAGGCGCCGTGGCGGCAAGCGCGGAGGAGGCGCGGGTGGCGCGCCTTGAGCATTTCCATCCGCGCTTCGGCGACGACATTACCGAGAAGAGCCTGGTGCATGAAACGCAGCTTCTCCATGCGGTGCACTTCAACAAAGGCTGCTATCTCGGGCAGGAGATCATCGAGCGGGTGCGTTCGCGCGGGGCGGTACACCGCCTGCTTGTGCCCTTGTATGTCGAGGGTACGGAACCGCCTCCCGCGGACAGCGACGTCAAGGCTGGGGAAACGGCGGTTGGCAAAACAATGCCGGCCGCATATTCGCCCGCGCTTCACAAGAGCATTGCCTTCGCCTACGTGCGGACGGAGCACGCCAAGCCGGGAACCGCCCTTACCGTAAACGGCGTTCCGGCCGAAGTGGCGGCGGCAAAAGGCGTGTGAAAGGCGTCTTCAGGATTGCTCTGCTCACCGCGCTCCCGATTTGGGGGGCGCAGGTGCGCATCGGCGTTCTGGGGCTGTTTCGTCCGGCGGCGGTTACGCTGGAGGCGAAGGGCATTGAGATCGGCGGGGAGCATATTGAACTGCATGACGCCGCGGAAGTGAAGGCGATGGGGAACCGTGTCGCGGTCACCGTGGGTGGACGCGAACGGATGGGGACGAGGCTGGCCGCGTCAGGCTCGCGGGCGCGGGTCAGCATCGCGGGCAAGATCAGCCGGGCCTACGAAGGGAGCCTCGAGATCACTGCGCGGGAAGGCGTTCTGTGCGTGGTGGTCACCATGGACCGGGAACGCGCGGTGGCGGTGGTGGCGGCGTCCGAGATGCCGCATGCCTTACCCGAGGCGCTGAAGGCGCTGGCGGTGGCGGCGCGCTCCTACTACGCCGCGGGTGGCAGGCACAATGACTTCGATTTTTGCGACACGACGCATTGCCAGGTGCTGAAGGAGCCGGCTTCGGAGGCGGAATCCGCTGCTCGCGAAACTCGAGGACAGGTTCTGTTCTATCATGGCGGCATCGTGCGGGCACTCTATTTCGGCAGTTGCGGAGTGCGCACGTTCGCCGCCTCCGATGTGGGAATGGACGGGGGCTCGTATCCCTTCTTCGCGGTGGCCTGCGAGGCGTGCGCGCGGCGCCCGGAGCAATGGGAGGCGAGGCTCCCGGTGCGGACGGTGGAGCGGACAGAGGCGGCCCGGTTGGAACTGGCGCGGCGTTTCGGGTGGAGCAGCGTGGCTTCGAACGACTACGCGTGGGAGCGTACTTCGGCCGGGGTAATTCTTCGCGGCAAGGGCCATGGCCACGGAGTCGGGTTATGCCAGCGCGGCGCGGAAGGGATGGCGCGCTCAGGGCAAAGGGCTGAGTCGATTCTCGAGCACTACTTCCCGATGACCAGCGTCGGGCGCTGATTGAAAAAGGAGCAATATGTCTTATTTTACGGAGAACCGGGGACGTTACCTGGAAGAGCTGAAGGAGTTCCTGCGCATTCCGAGCATCAGCACACTGCCGGAGCACAAGGGGGACATCCGGAGGGCGGCGGAGTTCGTGGCGGGCAAACTGAGCCAGGCGGGAATGGAGGGCGTGGAACTGATCGAAGGGGAAGGGAATCCACTGGTGTACGGGGAGTGGCTGGGAGCGAAGGGGAAGCCGACGCTACTCTTTTACGGACACTACGACGTGCAGCCGGCCGAACCGCTGGAGGAGTGGGTCTCGCCGCCGTTCGAGCCTGCCGTTCGGGGGGAGAACATCTACGCGCGGGGGGCGGCTGATGACAAGGGTCTGACTCTGATCCTCATCAAAGCTGTCGAGGCGGTGATGGCGGTGCGCGGGTCGTTGCCGGTGAACGTGAAGTTCCTCATCGAGGGCGAGGAGGAGGTGGGCGGCGAGCACATCGAGCGCTACGTGGCATCAAAGCCCCCGCGTCTGACGGCTGACGCGGCGGTGATCTGCGACACGGAGATGTTCGCGCCGGAACTGCCCACGCTCTGTATCGGACTGCGCGGCATCGTGTACGGAGAACTGGTGGTGAAGGGAGCGAAGCAGGACCTGCATTCCGGAGTCTACGGGGGCGCGGCTCCGAATCCGCTGATGGCTGTTGCGGAGATCTTGTGCGCATTGAAGGACCGGGAGGGGCATATCCGGATCCCCGGCTTCCATGACAGGGTGCAGCCAGCGGCGGAGGCGGAGCATGCAGCCTGGGCGCGGCTGCCGTTTGACGAGAAGAAATACCGCGAGGAGGAGATGGGTGTCATCGCACTGACCGGGGAGCCGGAATACGGGTTGTTCGACCGGCTATGGGCGCGGCCCACGCTCGAGGTGCACGGCATTCGTGGAGGGTTTACCGGCGAGGGCGCCAAGACGGTGATTCCCGCGCAGGCTTTGGCCAAGGTGAGCGCCCGCCTGGTGGCGGACCAGCGTCCGGAAGAGGCTGTGGCGCAGATTCAGGCGGCGGTGGCGGCGGCGTGCCCGAAGGGGGTTACGGCCGAGTTCCGGTATCTGCATGGCGCGGCGCCGTCGCTGGTGAATCCGGACAACCGGTTCATCCGGGCGGCGGCGCAGGCAATGACGGAGGTGTTCGGCAACGAAACCGTGTATGTGCGCAGCGGCGGGTCGATTCCGATTGTGGGCGCCTTCGATCAATCCCTGGGGATTCCGAGCGTGATGATGGGTTTCGGCCTGCCGGACGACAATCTGCATGCGCCGAACGAAAAGTTGTACCTGCCGAACTTCTATCGGGGCATCGAAGCCGTGGCGCGGTACCTGGACCTGGCCTTGTAGCAGCTCAGCGGGCGCCGGCCGCGGCGAGATCGGGTTCTTCCGCGCCGCAATGCCGCGAGGAGAGCTTTTCCTGGCAGCGGACACAGTACTTGGCCCAAGGAAGGACTTCCAGACGGCGGGGTGCGATGGGTTGTTCGCAGCGAAGGCATGCGCCGTAGTCTCCGTTGTCGAGGCGGTCGAGGGCTTCGTTGACGAGTTTCAGGACGTCATGGTCGAGTTTGTTGAGGCGCAGGCTGATGAACTCCTCATGCGAGATCTGCGCCTGATCATCTTCGGCAACGCGGCCCTGTCCGGCCATGACGTCGAATTTCAAGCCCATGGCCGCCATCAAGTCCTGGCGTTTTTCGATTAGTTTGGCGCGGTAATGTGAAAAAGCGGAAGCCCCGCTCGGGGCGGATTCCCGCCTGCCAGCCATCATCCTCATAACCGTTACTCCTCGCTTCGCTCGTGGGACCCGCGGGCAGGGGCGCCGATTGGAGCCGCAATAGCCGCCGCGCTCCGCACGAGTAAATATCGGTCCTTTGGAAAAAGACCTTTATTCTTGTTTTGAGATATGTACCAGAGCGAGGAGTCAAATACAAGCGAAATATTTCAATTCGGGCCAACAGGCGAAGTTGGCGTCAGGAGCGAAGGGCGCGCAGTTCGGAAGCGGCCTGGCCTCCCCATTGGCGCAATTCCGCCTTGCGGTGGGAGGGCATTGTCCTGACGGCGTCGATGGCGCGTTGGAAGGCATCCCTGGCTTCGCGGTCGCGGCCAAGGGAGCGCAGGACCTTGCCATACCAGTAGAGGCCTTCGGGATCGTATTCGCGGCGCTCGATGAAGGCGTGGAGGGCCTGTTCGGCCTGGGGAAGGCGGTTGCGCTGGAATTCGAGGGCTCCGAGTTCGCGCCAGGCTTCGTGGAGGGAATGGCGGTCATTCAGGGTGAGAACGCGCTGGAGGTAAGAGGAGGCCTCGTCGAGTCTGCCGTGGCGGCGGGCGATGCGGGCCAGTTGATAGAGGGAGTCGATCTCCTCGGGGTCGATTTCGACGGCGCGGCGGAAGCGGGCCTCGGCCTCATTCCATTGCCGGCGCTGCTGGTAGATGAGGCCGAGTTGATACTGGGCGTCGGCGTCGTGAGGGTTGACAGCGGCGGCTTCGAGGTGGCGGCGGAGGTTCTGGCGGTTGCGCAGGCCGGTGCCGAGGAATTGCACGTCGGATGCAAAGATACGGTAGGCGTAATAGAGGAAGAACGGGGAGGCGAGGTAGTAGAGCATTCCCCGGGTGAAGGAGGCGATGGCGACGCCGAGGATGGAAGCGATGACGGCAAGGATGCAGGCGATGGCGGCCTGCGCCATGGTGGCTCCCATGGCGGTGCGCAAGGCGCAGGCGGCGAGGAAGAGGAAGTACAGGGAGGCCAGAAGCCACAGGGCCAGAGCGGCGGCGAGCGGGAGGGGGATGCGCAGGTTGCGGAGCAGAATCTGGAGAAGAGCGAGGGGAAGAAAGGCAGCCGACCAACCCATGATGGCGCAGACAAGCACGGCGAGATATTCACGCTGGAAGACGACGGAGACTCCGCCGAATCCGCCGAGGAGATTGGCGGCGAGGATGGCGGTGGGAACGAAGACGAAGGCGAGGGTGGCGATGGCGAAGAAGGCGGTCAGGGGGAGGAGGGTGCGGACGCCGCCGGCAAGTTGCAGCAGGATTCCGGTTCCGGCGGCGAGGAGGAGGGCGTTGAGGAGCCGGCCTTCATCGAGAATGCGGCTCATCCCGGTGAAGGGGCGCATGTAAAGCTGGAGGAGCAGCTTCACGGCTTGCGGGCCACCGGGAGGCCGTAGACTTCGATCCAATCGAGGCGGGAGCAGGCGTCGCTCTGGCCGCCGCGCATGAGGTCAGTGAAGCCGATTTCGGTGACCCGGCTGAGATCGGGGCGGTCGACCCACTTGCCTTCGACGACCGTGGCGATGTCGAGCTTGCGCCAATGGATATCGGCGATGGGAAACTCGCGCTCGCGCCAATCGGAGGAGGGCCCATCGGCGGCGTCGCCGACGAGCCACGCGCCGTCGGCGAGATGGAGGATGGGGCGAAGGTAACGGAATCCGGCTTGTTTCGAGCGCCAGCGGATCTTCGCCAGGCCGCGGAGGTCGACTTCCCGCGAGGCATGGCGCAGGGAAACGGCCCAATTGGCTTCGGCGGTTCCGGACCAGACGTAGTAGGGATCGTCGGCGGGCTTGTCGTGATGGCTTTTCTTGACGCCCGCTTTGCCGGGTCCGTGGAGGGAAAGAATGAGGTTTGGGTTGGCGACGTGCGACTGGGTGATGGGGGTGGCGGCGGGAGTTTCCGTCCAGTCCTCACGGAAGAAGAGTCCGGGGCGGTCTTGCGCGGAGAGGCAAAGGGCGCTGAGCAGGAATGCGGCTGGGAGGCGGGAAGGTGTCATTTCTTTTGATTATCCCCGGTCACTGGTTTCAAATGATGGCCATGGAGTTGCGCGGGCGCGTTGTTTTCCGGCCCACGCGCGGGTGGCGGCGGCGTTCGAGTTCCCGGTTGAGGTGGGCGATGGAGGCGAAGAAGCCGAGGAAGGCGGCGCGGTCGCGGGAGGGCAACTGGCGGCGGGGGTGGAAGTCGCGAGGTTGGAAGCAGTCCGAGGCGCTGATGATGGCGACGCCCATGGGTCGGTATTCGTGGGTTCCCATGGCCCAGGAGAGACCGCCACGCATCCACAAAGCGAAGCCCATTTGTCTACATTAGCAATCCCGTGTTGTTACCATAAAACCGATGCGACGCAGAGATTTGTTCAAGGCGGGGGCGGCGGCGATGATGTCCGCGGCTTCCCTTCCGGCGGCCCCGCGAAAGGGGCGCCTCAAGCAATCCCTCACGCGGGGAGTTTTCGGGAGAGGAAACAAGCTGAGCCTGGACGAGATGTGCCGCGAAGCGTCCAAGCGAGGCGTGCTCGGGTTTGACCTGGTGCGTCCGGAAGAATTCGCCACGCTGAAGAAATACGGGTTGACGCCGGCCATGGTGCAGGGCGGGGGCCAACTCACGGACAACATCAATCACAAGGAGAACCACGCGGCGATCGAACCGCAGATCCGGCGGGCAATTGACGAATCGGCGAAAGCCGGCGCTCCGAACGTGATTATTCTTTCCGGGAACCGGCGCGGGCTATCCGATGAAGAGGGGATGAGCAATTGCGTCACGTTTCTGAAGAAGGTGATTCCGCAGGCAGAGGACAAGGGAGTGACTCTTTGCCTGGAGTTGCTCAACAGCAAGGTGAACCACCCGGACTATCAGTGCGACCATACGGCCTGGGGCGTGGAGGTGTGCAAGCGCGTGGGTTCGCCGCGGATGAAACTGCTCTATGACATCTATCACATGCAGATCATGGAGGGCGATATCATCCGTACGATTCGGGATAATTTCCAGTACCTGGGGCATTTTCACACGGCGGGCAATCCCGGACGGCACGAGATGGATGACACGCAGGAGATGCACTATCGCGGAATCGCGCGGGCGATTGCGGATCTGGGCTATCAGGGCTTCGTCGCGCATGAATATACGCCGCTCGGCGATCCGCTGACATCGTTGGACAAGACACTGGAACTGTTCGACGTCTAATATCGAAGCTGGGGGCCGGATGGCGACAAAATTGAGGCGCGTCGGGGGATTCCTTCCCACGAGCGAGACTGAACCGGAGGCGGTAAGCGGGCTTCGGGGCTGGCTGCACCACGGGGGGAGGATGGACGATGAGGAGTCCCATGAGCATGAATCCCATCCCTGGTACCGCGTGCTGTGGCTGACGGGCGTTGATTACTTTTCCACTCTCGGATATCAGCCGGGAATCGCGCTGCTGGCGGCGGGCGCGATTGCTCCGATTGCGACGGCGATACTGGTGCTGGTGACGCTGTGCTGCGCGCTGCCGGTATATGCGCAGGTGGCGAAGCGATCGTACGCCGGGCAAGGCTCGATCGCGATGCTCGAGAACCTGCTGCACGGATGGTGGGGGAAGATCCTGGTGCTGGCGCTGCTGGGGTTCGCGGCGACGGACTTCGTGATCACGATGACCTTGTCGGCGGCGGACGCCACGCAGCATATCATCGAGAATCCCTATCTCAAGGCGCTGCTGGGCGAATCGCACATGGAGATCACGCTGGGTCTGCTGCTGTTGCTGGCGGTGGTGTTCCTGATGGGGTTTCAGGAGGCGATCGGGCTGGCGACGCTGGTGGCGGTTCCCTACCTGTTCCTCAACCTGATCGTGCTGCTGTTTTGCGCTGTGGAGATCGTGCGCCATCCGAACCTGATTCCGGACTGGAAGAACGCGCTGCGGATGCATGGGGACTGGACGCAACTGATGATCGCGGCGACGCTGATCTTTCCGCGCCTGGCGCTCGGATTGAGCGGATTCGAGACGGGGGTTTCGGTGATGCCGCTGATCGAGGGGCGGGAAGAAGACAAGCAATCGGCGGTTCCGAAGGGCAGGATCCACAACACGCGGAACCTGCTTTCGGCGGCGGCGCTGATCATGAGCGGGATGCTGATTGCGTCGAGTTTCGTGACGGCGCTGCTGGTGAAGCCGGAGGAGTACAAACTGGGCGGGGTGGCGAGCGGACGCGCGATCGCGTACCTGGCGCACGAGTACATGGGCAATGTGTTCGGCAGCATTTACGACATCTCGACGATTTTCATTCTGTGGTTCGCGGGGGCGTCGGCGATGGCGGGATTGCTGCACCTGGTTCCGCGCTATCTGCCGCGGTTCGGGATGGCTCCGCGGTGGGTGTCGTTTACGCGGCCGCTGGTGCTGGTGCTGTTCGCCATTGACGTGGTGGTGACGGTGGTGTTCCGGGCGAACGTGGAGGCGCAGGCGGGGGCGTACGCGACGGGGGTGTTGGTGCTGATGCTGTCGGCGGCGTTCGCGGCGTCGCTGGCGCTGTGGAAAGAGAATAAACTGCTGAGCTTCTATTGCTCGGTGGTGAGTCTTATCTTTCTGTACACGCTGGTGGAGAACGTACGGGAGCGGCCGGACGGCCTGATCATTTCGAGCATCTTCATATTCATGGTGCTGATGATCAGCGGAATCAGCCGGCTGTTGCGGTCCACGGAGTTGCGGGTGACGGAATTCGTATTTGCCAATGACGAATCGGCCGAGTTGTGGACGAAGATCATCGGCAAGAAAGTGAACCTGGTTCCGGTGCGGAGCCGGGAGATGCGGAAGAAGAAGGCGGCGGAAATCCGGAAGTACTATTCCCTGTCGGGACCGCTGTCGTTTGTGCACGTGAACCTGGTGGACAATCGAAGTGAGTTTGTGTCGCAGCCGGTGCTACGGCTGTCGGCGGAGGGCGACGACTATGTGATCGAAATCTCACAGGCGATCGCGGTGGCGAATTCAATTGCATACCTGAGTGAACTGATTGATCCGAAGTCGATCTTTCTTGGATTGTCGAGGAAGAATCTCATGAGCCAGGCGTTTCAATACCTGCTGTTCGGGGAGGGCGAGACCGGGCTGATGGTGTACACGATCCTGCTGCGGTATTGGGAGTGGACACCGTATGAAGACGTGCGGCCGCTGATCTTTCTGATGAGCGACTGAGGCTCACAGCCGGATGAACTCGCCGGGGAATTCCTGCCGTGATCTGGCGGTTTTCTTGCGCAGGTTTTCGACGCCGCGGTAGACGCGGGCTCCGGAGTGGGAGCGGACGAGCGCGGTGAGCCGGCGCATGCGCTCCGGGGTTGGGGGATGGGAGCGGAAGTAGTCAGTGAGGATGGATCCGGCCATGCGAGCCATTTCCTCGAGCGGGGTGCGCGGATCGCGGACGCGGCCGCCGGCAGTGAAGAGGCGGGCGAAGAGGCCGATGACGCCGTTGGGGTCGTAGCCTTCGGCAAGCGACATGCGGAGACCTTCGCTGTCGGCTTCCAACTCCTGGTACTGGCTGTAGCCCACGGCGAGGAGCGCGCGGCCGATTTGAACAAGAGGGCCGAGGTCTGTAAGGCCGAGCTTCTTGAGCCGCATCTGGTATTGAAAGCGCTCGATGCAATGGCGGCGATCGACGTGGGCAATTTCGTGGCCGAGGACGCCGGCGAGTTCGGCTTCGGTTTTCATCTGCTGGAGGAGGCCGGTGTAGATGAAGATCTGTCCGCCGGGAAGCGAGAAGGCATTCTGCACAGGGGCGTCGATGACGTGGAATTCGTAGCGGATGTCTTTCCGTTCGGCGTGGCGCGCGACGGACTGGCCGACGGCGTCGACGTAGACTTCCCACATGGGGACGGTGGCGTTGGCGCGGACAAGACGGGTGGCGATCCCGCGGCCGAGGTCCATTTCTTCACGGGCGGAGACGCGGGTGAGCCGCAGGCCGAAGGAATCAGCGTCGCGAAAGATATCGGCCCAGAGTTCGCCGGCGGCGGACAGGTTGACGTCGCGGTCCGGGCGCGCGGTCCAGGTGAGGGCGGCTCCGGCGGCAAGGAGCAGCGCGGCGAGGAGGGCGGAGAACCGGTGGCTCATCAGAGGTACCTCTGGATCTTTTCGCGGAATCGCATGTAGAGCCAACTGGCGCCCATGAGGACAAGGCCGAGGACGATGAAGGAGAGGATGCGGCTCAGGGTGTCGAGATTGCGCAGGTCATAGAGGAACAGCTTGAGGACGCAGAGGAGGAACATGGAGAGTCCGGCGAGGCGGAGGATACGCTCACGGGCGGCGAATCCGGCCAGGATCATGCCGGTGGCTTGAGCGCCCCAGGCGATGGTGAGCAGGCTGCCGGAGATCTGGTAGAAGAGGAGAATGCCGAGCAGGGCGCTGCCCATGAGGGCGAAGGCGGAGCGCGGTTTGGCGCTGTCGCGCGGGGTGAGGAATTCGGCCGCATGGAAGGCGGTGATGGTGAGCACGCCGGTGGCGACGCCGGCGGGCAAGCCGAGCCATGTTTCAGTGGAATCGAAGTTGGTGGCCCAGCCGCGGAAGAAGGTGAGAGCGGCGAGGGCGTAGGCCTGGTAGAGGAAGTCCCTGACGGCCAACTTCCATCCGAGGCGGAGCAGGAGGACCATGAGCGCGGCCCAGCCGAGGACGACGAGCATGCGTCCCATTTCGAAGCGGAGAAGGGAGCCGAGCACGATGATGCCGGCCCAGGAATAGAGGCGGGCGGCCAGGGCGCCGGCAAATTCGGGATCGCCGCTGGAGCGGCGCCAGGCGTGCCAGACAAGAACGAGCAGCGGGACCACGGTGAGCACGCGGTGGGAGATGCCGGCGGTGTCCGACAGCGCGGGGAAGTTGGCGAAGAACAGGCGGACGAGGGCGGCGAGGATGAGGGCGTGGCCCTGCCAGACGGTGTAGCGGAGGCGGGCGGCGAATCCGGTTTCGAGGAGGATGAGGCCGAGCAACCCCCAGGCTGGGGCGACGAGCACGGCGGGCAGCGCCTGCCAGAGGGCAAGCGAGGCGACGAGGGAGGCGAACACGGAGGCGGCATCCCGCATGAGGGCCGGTTCGGCGCGGCGATGCAGACGGAAGGCGGCGAGGTAGAAGAAGGCGGCCCCACAGCCTCCGGCGGCGGCGCTTTCGAGAGCGTGAGCCGGTTGAGCGGAAAGGGTGACGAACCAGAGGGCGAAGAAGGCGAGCGCGCCGGCGAGCATGGCCTGGTGGCGGAATTCGGACTTGGCGGTGTGAATGGCGGCTTCGACGAGGGCAAAGGCGAGGGCAGCCCAGAGGACGCCGGTCCAGGTGTGATTGGAGAATTCGGCGGCGGAAATGATCAGCAGAAGGGCGGCGCCCCAGGTGAAGTAAGGTCCTTCGCGGGTGAGCCAGCGGTTGAAATAAAGCTGGGCCGCGATGCAGACGGCGTAGGGGACCCAGCCGGGGAAGACGTGTCCGGCCAGAGACAATTTGCCGAAGTCATTTTCGCGGGAGAGCATTCCGAGGATGGCGGCGAGGAACGCGGCGGCTCCGGTGTAGCGGAAATAGCGCTCTGAGAAGCGGAGGCCGGCGAGGAGGAGCAACTGGGCTTCCATGAGCATGCCGATGGTGGCGGCAGGCCCGTCGAAACGTTTATGCAGCGACCCGCCGAACAGGGCCGTGGCGAAGCTGACGGCGATCTTGTGGCTTTGCGCGAGCAGGCGCGCGATGGGGTCAGGCTCGGGAATGAGGGCGGCCTTCCATTTCATGCGCAGCATGGTGCTGGCGAGGAATACGGCTCCGGCGGTGGCGAGAAAGTACGCGGACTTGATGGGGGATGCCGGCGGGATGGTCATCATCGCCGTGCCGAGGAAGAGCATGGCGTTGAGGGGGAACATGGTGAGTTCGCGGAGGCCGCGCGCGGCTCCGGCGCGAAGTTTCAAGAGGTCGTGAATTTCGAAGGCGAGCCAGTAGGTGTAGAGCGTGGCGGAGCCGGCGGTGGGGCCGAGCAGGGTGACATCGAAGCGGAAGGCGAAGGTGAAGTAGGTGAGCACCATTCCCGCCAAGGGGACGTTGATCCAACCGAGGTAGCGGCTGATGGTGAGGAGGCTGATGGAGAGGGGGACGCTGGCGGCGATGGAAAAGACCGACATCTTCGAAATCTGGAGGACGAAGAAGGCGGTGAAGCAGGCGAGCAGCGTGAGATTCTGCGAGCGGTAGCGCAGGGAGTGGGCGATCATGCCGCAGGCGACGGCGAGCAGGAGGATGCCTCCGGCAAGGGGCGAGTAGATGACGCGCGCGGCGTCCACGGCGTAGGCGGCGTAGGCGGTGAAGTAGAGCGCAGCCCAGCCCCCGGCGAGCAGTCCGCGGCCGAAGATGACGTAGCGTTCGCGGCGCTCCATGAGGACGCCGCCGGCGATCATGACGGCGCTGACAGCGGCTCCGATGGAGATTTTGCCGAGCGGGCCGAATTGCGTGAGGGCGTAGCCGAGGAAAAGGGAGATGCCGACGACGAGGACGAGGACGCCGATGGCATTGAGCCAGCTTCCTCCGATGAGTGCTTCCCATTCGACGCCCTGGAGTCTGCCGCGGAGGCGTTCTTCGATGGTGGGTCCGGCGGGCGCTGGT
>JADLBG010000487.1 GCA_020847895.1 Bryobacterales bacterium | reverse complement strand
TGTGGTAGCTGCGCGCGGCCGAATACCAGTAGTCGCGCTCCATGGAATCGCCATCTTTGGCAACGGCCACCATGCTGATGGAGCAGGAACTGCCGCGATACCAGCCGGAGAATCCGCGGGAGTTGGCAAAGCAGCGCGAACCCTGCCCGGCGCCGAAGGACGCACCCTCGGAATTGACGATGCGCGGATCAGTGGAGAAGGCGGCTTCTTCGGCTTCTTTCGCCTGGCGGATGCGCTCCGTGGGATCGATCCGCGCGACGTCGTCACAGTAGAGCTGAAGATCGAGCGTGAGCGAGCCGAGGTCTTCCGGGTCAGGGAGCCCGGCGAAGGGATCTTCGCTGGTGAGCCTGGCGAGGTCAAGCGCGGAGGAGATCATGCGGTCCAGACCTTCGCGAGTCAGGTCAGAGGTGTAGGAGGAGCCTACCCGCTTCCCGATCAGCACGCGCACACCCGCCCCTCGGGAGCCCGCTTCCTTCAAGGTTTCCAATTCACGCATGCGCACCGTGGCGGAGAACTCCGAGCCCTCCGATATCGTGCATTCGGCGTCATCCGCGCCGCGGTCGAGCGCGAATTTCACCACCTGCCGCGCGGTATCCAGCAATTCAGAACTCACATTCTGATTCTACCTGCCGCGGGCTGGTATCCTCGGATTCAGTGGATGCTCAGTTCTCTCCCGCCGGTATCTCCATCAAGCTCGCAATCGCCATAGGAATCGGCATGCTCGTCGGACTGGAGCGCGAATGGTCTCAAAAGGACCTCGGGACGAGAACCTTCACCATCGTTGCCATCGCGGGCACTCTGAGCATTCTCGCCACCCCGCCCATTGCCTACATCACGTTCGCAGGGGTCTTGTTGATCGTTCTGTTGACTGCTCTGCACAACGTGCACGAGGGAAGACCGGTCGAGGCTACCACTTCCGCGGCCGTCATTCTGACTTTTGTCCTCGGAGTCCTTATTGGGCAGGGCCATCACTACACGCCGGTGGCGGCGGCCATTTTGATGACCCTGCTGCTGTCTTTGAAACCGGCTCTCACACATTTTGCAGGCGGGCTACTGGTGACGGAGGTGCGGTCCGCGGTCATGCTCGGCCTGCTGGGGTTCGTGATCTATCCCGTATTGCCTGATCGCACCGTGGATGCCTGGGGCCTTTTGAATCCTCGTGAAGCGTGGCTCATCATTGTTGTCATCGCGGCTTTGGGATTCGTCAATTATGTGCTGCTCAAAAGCTACGGTTCACGCGGCCTGAACTACTCGGCGATTCTTGGCGGCCTGGTGAACAGCACTGCCGCGATCGCCGAATTGGCCGGATCCATCAAAAATCTGCCCGGAGACATCGCCACGCTGGCGGTCACCGTCGATCTGTTGACAGTTGTTGCAATGTTTGTGCGGAACCTTCTTATCCTGGCCATTTTCGCGCCTCCCGCGGTGGTGAGCGCCGCCGGTCCCATGATCGTCATGATTCTCGCCGCCGCGGTTTACATTTGGGGCGGGAGGAAGAACCGGCAAGGAAATGACGGGGCGGTTCAACTTTCCTCGCCCCTGTCGCTTGGGAAGGTCTTCCAATTCGGGTTCATATTCATAGTGATCGAAATCGCCGGCAGCCTGGGGCAGCGCTACTTCGGACATTTCGGCTTCCTGTTGGTAAGCCTTATCGGCGGACTCGTTTCGAGCGCCAGCACCGTCGGCGCCGCCGCGACACTGGCGATGCACCAAAAGATAGATATGCAGACGGCTGGCTTCGCGACGGTGCTGACTTCGATGACGAGCGCGCTTTCCAATCTTCCCCTCATGCAGCATGAAATCCGGGAATGGACAATCACCCGCAAGGTGGCCGTCGTTTCTTGCGTAATCGTGGGCTTCGGTATTCTTACAATGCTCGTTACGCGTGCGTTCCCATAGTCTGCCTTCGCTGGAGCGTCCGAGCGGCGGCGGTAACGGCGGACAAGCGCGAAGCGCCGGCGCCGCGCCATAATTTACCAATGCGGAAATTCGCGTTGTTATTGGCGCTGGCGGCGGCTTGCCAGGGGCAGCAGAGACCTGCCGCGCCGCGCCCGGCGGTTCCATCGGCCCCGGCACAGGACGACAAACCCGTGGTGACACGGCATGAAATGACCGTGCATGGAACGGTGTTGCGCTACTCGGCATCCACGGGTTTTCTTCCCATCAAGAATGAAACCGGGGAGACCGAGGCGAGCATGTTCTACATCGCCTACACGCTGGAAACCACGGAGCCCGCATCGAAGCGTCCGCTGACGTTCGCCTTCAACGGAGGTCCGGGAGCGGCGTCGGTGTGGTTGCATCTGGGGGCCCTCGGGCCGAAGCGGGTCAAGATGATGCCGGACGGAGCGATGCCGCCGGCGCCGTATGAACTCATCCCCAATGAGCAGACCTGGCTCGACAAGACAGACCTTGTCTTCATTGACCCCGTGGGCACGGGCTATAGCCGGGCAACGAAGCCGGAACTGGCGCAGAAGTTCAACGGAGTGCAGGGCGACATCAGTTCCGTGGGCGAATTCATCCGCCTGTACCTGACGCGCAACGAGCGCTGGGGCTCGCCGCTGTTCCTGGCCGGGGAAAGCTACGGCACTACACGTGCTGCGGGGCTTTCCGGCTATCTTGTGGAGCACGGGGTGGCGCTCAACGGCGTGGTGTTGATTTCGGCGGTGCTCAACTTCCAGACCATCCGCTTCACACGCGGTAATGATCTGCCATTTGTGCTTTACCTGCCCTCCTACACAGCCACTGCCTGGTATCACAAGAAGCTGGCTCCGGACTTGCAAAGAGACCTGACAAAAACGCTCGAAGAGGCGCGGGCATGGGCAATCGGCCCGTACGCGGAAGCCCTCGCCAAAGGCGACCGGCTGAAAGGCGGCGAACGGCAGGCCATCGTGGCGAAACTGGCGCGCTATACCGGGCTGAGCGAACAATATGTGGATAACGCGGACCTGCGCATCGAGATTCTCCGCTTCTGCAATGAATTGCTGAGAGACCGGAAGACGACAGTGGGGCGCATCGACAGCCGGCTGATCGCCTTTGAAGGGCGCAACGTGTCCGAGCAGCCGGAGTTTGATCCAAGCATTGCCGCCATCCGGCCCCCCTACACGGCGCTGTTTGCGGACTACGTGCGGCGCGAATTGGGCTTCAAAACAGATTTTACTTACTACGTTTTGGGAGGCGGGATTGCCGGCTGGGACTGGGGGAGCGCGGCGGAGGGCTTTGCGGATACCGCGGATGCGATGCGCGCGGCGGTGGCGAAGAATCCGCACATGAAGGTCTTCGCCGGCTGCGGGTATTTTGACCTGGCCACGCCTTTTTTCGCCGCCGAGTACACGCTGAGCCACATGGGCGTGGATGCTCGCCTTCGCGGAAACTTCCAGACAGCGTACTACGAAGCCGGCCACATGATGTACATCCATCCTCCGTCGCTTGAAAAACTGCGCCGGGATGTGGGGAGCTTTCTCGATTCGGCGATGCCCGGGCGGTAAGGGATACCATGCTCCTATGCGGATGATCGGAATCATGCTGCTGGCCGCCCTCGCCGTGGGGCGCGCGCAGGAAGCGAAGCGCCCGCCGGTCACGGGTGTAGCGCACATCGCCCTGTTCTCGAGGGATGTGGACAAGTCACGGCAGTTCTACAAAGACCTTCTCGGATACGACGAGCCGTTCGATTTGAAGAACCCGGATGGCAAGCTCTCGCTCACGTTTATCAAAGTGAATGACCGGCAATACATCGAGCTGTTTCCCGAACGCGAGGCGGCCTCTGACCGGCTGAACCACATCTCGATCGAGACGGATAACGCGGAAGCGATGCGGCGCTACCTGGCGTCGAAGGGCGTGAAGGTTCCGGACAGGACGCCGAAAGGACGCATCGGCAATTCGAATTTCAACGTGAAGGATCCCGATGGGCATACCGTCGAGATTGTGCAGTATGAACCCGCCGGGTGGTCGCGGCGCGACGCGGGGAAGTTCCTCGGTCCGTCGCGGGTTTCGACGCGCATTCTGCACCTGGGGATTCTCGTGGGTTCCACCCGGGCGGCGATGGAGTTCTACCGCGACATTCTCGGATTCCGCGAGATCTGGCGCGGCAGCAAGGACGGCAAGGAGTTGAGCTGGATCAACATGCAGGTTCCTGACGGGACAGACTACATCGAGTTCATGCTCTATGACCGGATGCCGGCGCCGGACAAGCGCGGGACGGCGCATCACATCGCGCTCGAAGTGCCGGATATGGCGCAGGCGGTGGCGATGCTCGAGGCCAAGCCCGCGCGGAAGAACTATTCAAGGACAATGGAAATCCGTGTGGGAATCAACCGCAGGCGGCAGTGCAATTTGTATGATCCGGACGGGATCAGGGTGGAGTTGATGGAACCGCGTACGGTGGATGGCGCCCCCGCGCCGTCGTCCAACGCTCCGCCGGTACGCCCGTAGGTTTTCATCAGCCGAGCAGGATCGCCTTAATCTCGATGGTGTCCTTCGTGATTGGCTCGTAGAGCAGGGGATGCGCCAGTTCCAGCATCACCTGGTCCAGGATGTGGTCCGGCGTATCTTCGCATTGCACATCGGAGCGTCCTTCGAACAACTCCGCCCAATGTTCCAGATCCTGCGCTTCCAGATGGCCGTCAAGGTAGCGCTGGAGCACGGAGAGAACATGCGCGCGCCGCAGGATAGCCGGTGGAACCAGGTTGGCGTCGAGCGAAATGGGCGTCAGCATCCGGCGAATCTCCCCTACCGGGCGGTCCAGGCGGATGAGCGCCTCCAACGCGGTTCTGTGCCGGCCGGCGCCGGTCAATTTTTCTTCGATTCCCACGGGGTAGGATTCTCCTCTCAATCCTTTTTCGCATTTTCGGCCCGGATAGCGTCAGAGAGTTCTTTGATCTTCTCTTTCGGAAAAGCTTTCCCTGCCAACAGTCCGTTCAGCCGCGCGATTGCCGCTTTCGTTTTCACGGGAATCCCTCCCTCCGTATCCCGGGACGTTTGCAGCGCCGCATTATATGCAATGCCCAATTCTTCCGCCGACGCGGCCGGCAGCGCCGCGGCCGTGGGCGCCGCCGCGGGAGAGGCGGCGGCAGCCTTCTGTGCCGCTTCGCGCTGCTTCCGGCAATCCGCCCCGGCTCGCCCCCTCAACTCGCTAACCACACCTGTCATGTAATCGTGGAAAACCTTCTCGGGCCCTTCCTGATCCAGTTTGGCCAACATCTCGCGGCCCACGTAGGCCATTGGGGTGCTGTCCCGATGGGATTGATAGTATGCGTACCGCTGCCACAAGGTTTCATCGGCCTGCACCTCCTCACAATAGGAACACTGCGTCCCTCCGGTGAACGGCTTACCCATGATGTTCTCGAATATTTGATCCGGCCAGTGTGCCGATTTCTTCGCGCCGCCTCCTCCCAGCAGAGAACGCGAGTAGAGTTCCTTTACGTCGCCTTCGTCCTTTTTGTAGCCCCGCACGTCGTACGCCAGCGTCTTGGCTTCGGCGTCCATCTTGCGTGTGTAAACCAAGGCGATGTTCTTCTCTTCGTCGTATTTCTTCTTGTGCAGGCTCACCGAGCCGTCGTCGTGTCTTTCCACCTGGACCCCGTCAAAAATCCGCGGGCTTTCTCCCCGGAACTTTTCGTACACCTTCCGCTGCTCCGAAGTCAGCCCTTCCGTGCCCGGCGGGACGGGGCGGCTGCCATTCATGAGTTGGTATCGGACCGTTTTTCCGTTCACTTCCACCGTCAAGCTCTTCCCTGCGAAACGGTCCTCCCCAACGGCGCCTGCCTTGACAGGAGTTGCCAGCGGAGCCCCGTTCACGCTGAGCTTCGTTTCCTTCTTGGCCAGAAGTGCTTCGGCGGCTTCCTCCGTATAGACGCCCGGAACCCCCGCCGCGAGCCGCTTCCAACTCGCCGGCAACTCGTCCTGGTAGATGACGGCGTCGGCGTGCGTCTGCGCCTGGAACCCCTGGGTCCTTTCCTCCAGATTGAAGTGGTCCACTACCGCCTTGGAATTCACCCAATCCCTGAGCTTGCCGACCCGGCTCGCGATCACGCTCGCATCGGGGGGCTGGTTGCAAACGTCCCACATAGTTTTCCGGAAGTCCGCCTCGAACGCGCCGAACCTCTCGCCGTTTTCCAGGTCGCAAGGGCTTGCCTCGCCTCCGAAGTGTTTCTTCAGAATCTCCCGCGTCTTCGCGCGCATTACGGACTGCGGGATCAGGCTGTGCGCGTCCTTCCCCGGATAAGAGGTTCGCGCAACGTGCCAGTCCGTGCCCGTGAACGAGCGGACCGAGTCGCGGATGAAGAAATGCCGCAGAGTCATGGCATCCTGGCGCTGGCTGCGCGGAAAACCGCAGGAAGGGCACTTGTCATCCCCGCAGTCGGCAACGCTTTCGAGCGAATCCAGGTGCCCGGGCACTCTTTCCCGGATGGAGCGGTCCTTTTCCAGAATCTCGGCCGCCAGCGCCTTAAAGTCAACTAAGAGATCACTTTTCCGCACTTGCCGGAGCCTTTCCGTCGCTCAGCCGGGCGATCCAGTCAGCGAGCCGCTCCACCTTCTCCTCTCCGGTGAGGTGGAAGTCGCGAAGGATTGCCGCGGTTTGTGGGGATCGGGCCGGGTCGGAAAGTCTTCCACGGAATCCAAATTGAAAACTGGCGTAGCGCATCACTAATTGGTCTCCGGTGATGCCGAAGGAATGGGCTTCGCGAATCAAGCCCGCCAGGAGAGCGGCCAATTCGGAGTCATCGTATTTCGCGGCCCTGTCTTTCCACAACTCACGGAAGAAGGGGACCTGGCGCCGCGCAAACGACTGTTCTCTCCGATTTGCGATGAACTCGAATTGCGTTTTCCGGATAATCATCCGTTTCCCAGTTTTTTCTACTCTAACAGCAATCTCTCCTCCGCGGGGCCATCCTCGCTGCCGCGTTCCACACTGTTGCCGCTGGATCACACCTCAGCGGTGGCAAGTCGTTGTTTCCTGGCGGCGCCCACCCTGGAAGCAGACGTGCACGCGAGGAGACCCATGAAGACGCATTGCAGCCAGATCACTTCCATCCTCCTGCACATGGGGGCGGTCTTTGCCATGCTGCACCTTTCCGCCGTGCAGGAACTGCCGGAGAACCGCAAACAGCCGGATCTCCATTGGACCAGCATCAAGCTCGAATGGCGCCTTCCGCCCGGCAATGCGCGGGGAGGAGGCAGCGGGAACGACGTGCTTCCGTCATCGAAAGGCGAGTTGCCGCGAACCGCGCCGCGGCAGTTCCTTCCTCCCACGACGAAACGCCCTGAAACCATGCCGTCGCTGCCGGTGGAGCCTGTCATTCTGGGAGAACCGGACCCGGCGAGGAAGCCGGAACTGTTGAGTTTGTTGGGCGACCCCACGGCCCGCACCGGCCCGCCGTCTGATGGGAATCAAGGCGGGACCGGAATCGGCCAAAGTCCCATGGGGCGGGGAGGTGTTGGGAACAACCGCGGGCCCTCATTCGGGGATGGTACCGACGGCATTGTCCCCGGTGGCTCGCAGGGGGGCATCACAACGCAACCGAGAGTCATCTACATGATCGAGCCCGAGTTCACGGAGGAAGCCCGCAAGGCGCGGTTGCAGGGCACGGTGGTGCTGTCCGTGGAGATTGACGAACGCGGGCAGGTGCACAACATCCGTGTGCAATCGCCGTTGGGCCTGGGCCTGGAGGAGAAAGCGATCGACGCGGTGCGCAAGTGGCGCTTTCAGCCAGGCACACGCAACGGAAAACCAGTGCGCGTTCCCGCGCTGGTGGAGGTGAATTTCCACCTGCTGTGAGCCGCTACTGCACGGCAGGCAAGCTGTTTGTGGCGTTGGCGGAGACCATGCTTGCGGAAGCCGCCACGCCCGGGCGGCCGGCAAGCCAATCGGCGGGCAGCATCCAGTTCCAGAACGATTTGAAATTATCCTTCGGGATCGGGTTGTTCTTGTTGGAGAGGCTCTCGCCCGCGCCGCGCCGCTTGGCGTGGTTGAGGGCGTTGATCAGTTCATCGCGCAGTTGATCCGCCGTGACCCCGGTGAGGTTGAGCGCCTTGCGCAGTAACTGGTACCCCTCGGTGAACCTTGTGCGGTATTCGGTATGCGAGGAGATCTGCGCCCCGATGAGCCCTTCCAACTGCATGCCATCCACCGTGGACAGGAACTCGAAGTACTTGCAGGACATCATGGCCGAATATTCCTTGCTGCCCAGCATCTTCGTCTTCACCTTCTCCTGAATCGACTGCTTCATTTTCAACGTCGGAAGATCCAGCTTTTCCTGTTTCAACTTCGCCATGAACTCATCCGGGATGTTCAGGTCAGGGTCATTCAGCCACTTGTAGAAGCGGAACTTGTCACGGTTGCCCACTTCAATCTGGCCGAAGCCGACGGCGGGGCCGTTCTTGCCCGCCTGCTGCACGTTGCAGAATCCGGTCTCCTCGAAGAAAATCACCGCCAGCATTTCGTTCGGCATGGTGGAGTTCTTGTTGTTGCGCGCGATGGCCTCGAGCATGGTGGGCAGGTTCCAGGCTTGCGCTTCATGCCAGGCGAATGGCGAAGGGTTAACTCCGGGCTTCGAGGGTTGCGTGGGCATCGATTTCTCTCTCACCCTCTCAGGCGCAACGCCGGACAAAAATCTATCACCGGACGGAGGGTTCAGGCGGGGAGAAGAAATCGATGGGCGTGAGATCGACGACGCGCCACGCTTTACCGGCGCGGCGGAGCACCATGTTGAGCGGCTTGCGGCGCTCCGTGGTCGCCCCCACAAGCGAGCGTGGTTTGAGGCGAAGACACCAGTCCAACTCCAGAGTGCGGCGGTCCCCCTCGCCTGCAATAGAGAGAATATCCACAGTGGAAGCTACTTCCCACCCCTGGAGCATTCCCCGGACATTCGATTCAATACGCCCGCGCAACTCTTTATCGAACGCGTGGAGAAATTCCTCGGGGTCATCCTCCGAGAGGCGCGCCGCGAGTTCGCCCAGCCAGTCCGTCAACTGTTGCCGTTCGTCGCCCCGGAGAAGGGAAACGGCAGGCAACAGGATCCATTCCCGGCGGCGCATGATGAGCTTCTTCTACGTGCGATAGCTCGCGTTGATGCGAATGTATTCTTCCGTGAAGTCGCAGGTCCAGAAGCGCGTCTGTCCTTCGCCGCCGCCCTGGATGACGAAATGAATGTCCACCTCTTTCTCATCGAGCTTCGCTTTCAGCGCGTCCTCGGAAAACGGGGCGGCGAGTCCCTTGCGGCAGACACGGACACCTTGCATGTAAACGTCCACCTGGGCGGGTTCGAACGCTACGCCGGAATTGCCGGCGGCCATCACAATGCGGCCCCAGTTGGGGTCGGAGCCCGCTACGGCGGTTTTCACCAGCGGCGAATTGGCGATGGCGCGCGCGATGCGGGCCGCGGCGTCATTCGATGGCGCTCCCTCGACATGAATGGTGATGAGCTTTTTCGCTCCTTCTCCATCCCGCGCAATCTGCCGCGCCAGGTCCTGCATGACGTGCGCCAGCGCCTCGGTGAATACGTTGCGGTCCTTCGCGGATATCTTCTGTCCGGAAGCGCCATTGGCCAGCAGCAGAAGCGTGTCGTTGGTCGAAGTGTCTCCGTCGACGCTCATGCGGCTGTAGCTCTCCTCGTTCGCTTCGCGGAGCATGCCGGCGAGCATCGAAGGGGCGATGGCGGCGTCGGTCATGACAAACCCGAGGGTGGTGGCCATCATCGGCATAATCATCCCGGCGCCCTTCGTCATACCCGCTATGGTCACCGTGCCCTTGCCGGCGGCGACTTCCGCCGAGGCTGTCTTGGGGCGCGTATCCGTGGTCATGATGGCTCGGCTGACGGCTTCAAAATTGCGATCGGAGAGCGAAGCGACGAGTTTGGGCAGCGCGTCCGTGATGAGCCTCGGATCGAGTTCCACCCCAATCACACCGGTGGAGGCCGGAAGCACGTGCGACACAGGCGACTTGCGCAGTTTCGCCACGGCTTTGCAGCAGGCCAGGGCCACGCGGTCTCCGCTGCGCGTGGCGCAGTTGGCGTTGCCGGCGTTGATGAGAATCGCGCCCGCCACTCCGCGGCTCTCCTTCAAGTGCGCCTTGCACACCTTCACGGGAGCAGCCTGTACGCGATTTTGAGTGAACACCCCGGCACAAGCGGCGGGCGTGTCTGACGCGATCAAGGCAAGATCATCCTGCGCGACCTTACGAATCCCTGCGTACAGTGACGCATAGCGATAGCCAAGCGGCAGTTTCAAATTTTCATCTCCCCCAAGAATTCATACTCTACCAGCCGCTGCCCGTTGAGAAAAGCCTGCGCGGGTATTTTCTTTCGCCCCTCTAGCTGTAATTCGAGCAATTCGAGGGTGGAATTTTCACCGCACGCCACCAGAAGTTTCCCACCCATGGGAACCGCTGTGCCGGGCGGCTGGTCCAGTACTTCCTCCGCCACACGGGCCTGCCAGACATGCAGGATCTGGCCTCGAAACGTCGTATATCCTCCAGGCCATGGCTGGAATCCGCGGATGCGGCAGTGAATTTGCCTGGCGGGCAGATTCCAGTGGATGAGGCCATCCTCTTTCTTCAGAATCGGCGCATGGGTGGCTTCGGCGTTATTTTGAGGGACCGGAGTGATGACGCCGCGCTCCAGCCCGTCGAGCGTTTCCACCAGCAACTCCGCGCCCATCACCGCCAGACGCCCGCCGAGTTCGACGGCATTCTCTTCCGGGCCGATCTCCGTTTCGCGCTTCAGCAGCATGTCGCCCGTGTCGAGCCCCGCATCGATGCGCATCGTGGTCACTCCGGTGGTCCGCTCGCCGTTGGCAATGGCCCACTGAATGGGGCCGGCGCCGCGATACTTCGGAAGCAGGGAGGCGTGAACATTGATGATGCCGAGACGGGGCAGATCGATGATGGTTTGGGGAATGATCTGGCCATAACCCACCACCACCATGGCATCAGCTTCGATGGCTTTCAGTTGTTCCACCACTTCCGGACGCCTCATGCGTTCGGGTTGCTCCACGCGGAGGCCGTGTACGAGCGCGCATTCCTTCACCGGGGAGGGGAGCAATTGCCGGCCGCGGCCTTTGGGCCGGTCGGGCTGCGTGTAAACGGCCGCTACTTCGTGCCCCGCGGCCAGCACCGCCTCCAGCGTCGGAACGGCAAACCGCGGCGTGCCAAGGAAGACAAGCCGCATTACCACTCGCCGGCCTTGATCATCTTCTTGATCTTGCGGCGAATGAGATCGCGCTTGAGCGGGCTGAGATGGGAGAGAAACAGGATGCCATTGAGATGGTCGAGTTCATGCTGCATCGCGCGCGCCAGAAGGTCCTCTCCGGTGATCTCGATGGGCTCGCCATCGAGGTTCCTGGCGTGTATGGTAGCCTTCTTCGCGCGTTCCACATCCTCGCGGAAGCCCGGAATACTCAGGCAGCCCTCTTCGCCCACCTGGGATCCCTCCTTGAGAGTGATCTCAGGGTTGATGAGCACCAGTTTCTGCTCCGGGTCCTCCCCTACCGAGCAGTCAATCACCGTCAGCCGCTTCGACACGCCTACCTGTGGAGCCGCCAGGCCCACCCCTTTCGCCGAATACATGGTTTCGAACATGTCTTCGGCGAATTCCCGCAACTCGGCCGTGCCGAACTCGGCATCCTCCACCGCACCACACGGTTTCTCCAACACCGGATCGCCGTACTTCACGATCTTGTAGACCATCAGAACTCCCTGACCTGCGTGATGTAGCCTTCGTAGTTGCGGCGGGTTTCCGCAAGCGAATCGCCGCCGAATTTTTCGAGGAACGCCTGCGCGAGAACAATCGCCGTCATCGCTTCGCCGATGACCCCCGCCGCGGGGGCCACGCACACATCGCTGCGCTCATAGGCCGCCAGCGAGGGCTCGCGGGTTTCGAGATCGACGGATTCCAGAGGTTTGCGCAGAGTCGAGATCGGTTTGAGAAATCCCCGTACAAAGACGTCCTGACCGTTCGTCATCCCCCCCTCCAGTCCGCCGGCCTTGTTCGCGCCGCGGAAGAAGCGCCTCTCCCTCTTATCGTAGTGTATTGTATCCTGCACTTTCGAGCCGTAGGAGGTGGCCTGCTCTTCCGCGCAGCCGACTTCGGCGCCCTTGACCGCCTGCATGGA
>JADLBG010000486.1 GCA_020847895.1 Bryobacterales bacterium | reverse complement strand
GAGAAACCAGCACAGGCCGAGGGTGAACAGGACCTGAGGAACCAGCAGGAGGGGGAGAAGGGCGGCGGTCCAGGGGAGGGTCCCACGGATGAGCAGGAGCGCGGCCAGATAGAGGACGGTGGCGAAGAGGGAGGTTACCAATCCGGCAATCACCTGGTTGACCGGCAAGATCGTCACCGGGAACACCAACTTCTTCACGAAGTTCCGGTATTCGAAGATGACGTAGGGGGCGCGGCCCACCGGTTCGCTGAACGCCAGCCACGGCAGCATCCCGGCGAGGAAGTAGAGGGCGAAGCCCGCGCGGCTGGGATCGTTTCCGAAGCGGCTTTCGAGCACGATGCCGAAGACGAAAAAATAGGTGGCCATCAACAGGAGCGGGTGAAGAATGGTCCAGGCGGCATCGCCGAAGGAGCCGCGATAGCGCGCGAGAATCTCCCTGCGCGTCAGGGAGCCGATGAGGCGGCGATGGTTCCAGAGGTCGTTGAAAGGTTGGGTGAGCATCCGCCGCAGCGAGGGAACGAGGTTCGCGCGGCGCATCCGGCGCAAGGTGGACGAGGAGACCGCGTGGCGGCTGATGACTCCAGCGCGCACTTCGGCATCGACGAGAAGCAGCGGTTCGCCGTGAGTGTAGAGCCAACCCCGGCGCGGATGCAGGGCGGAAACATAAACCCGGTAAGAGCCATCCTGCGGAGGTAGGGTGATGGTCACATGTGCGCGGGTGGAAGCGCCGGGCGACACTTCGCCTTCGAGCGCGGTCCATTCGCCTTCGGTGATGAAGATGGCGGTATTGGGATCGAAGATCTGCCAGCCCACGGCAAATCCCTCCTGCCCGCGCCACGGATCCTTGCCGCGATTCTCGAGGATGAATTGGAGGCGCAGTTCTCCCGGCTGCGCGGAACATTCCACGCTCGCGTCACGATACCGGACAAGGGTGGCCACTTTAGCTGTACAGCCAGGAAGGATAGCGCTGTTTCACCGGGCCTGTCTTGCGGCCGACGGCATAGATGCCATCGCCGCGTAATTCGAGAGGCAGCAGGTAGCGCTCGAGCAGGTGCTCAACCCAGTGGATTTCCGGGCGCGGCACGTCGCGGAAGGGCCCGGTTTCGAGCAGCGTGACTTCAAAGCCGGCGTCGAGAAACAGGAGCATGATTTCCTTCGGCGTATACTCCCGGTTGTGGCGCGCCTCCGGTTCCACGCCTTCGGGGGCGGGCTTCAAGTAGGCAGGAAAGAACCCGGGATGATAGCCCTGAAGGATGGCGGAAATGGCGTGGAGGGAGCCGATGTTGGGCGTGGTCAGCACGAGGTGGCCACCCGGCTTCAGGACGCGATTCACTTCCGACATGAGGAACATCGGGTCCTCGGCCAGATGTTCAATGAGCTCGCAGCACAGCACGGTGGAAAAATGGTTGTCGGGATAGGGAAAGGCATCTTTTTCGGCATTGAACAGATCGATTTCGCAGTGGAATGTTTCCCCGCCGGCTGAAACGGCGTGCTTTTGATCCGTTCTGCCTGGCGTCCCGAGATAGCACCCGCGGACCTCTCCATACCCCAGTTTGGTTTGCAGGGCGGGGGTGAGTTGCATGTAGGCGCCCATTTCGAGGATGCGGTCTTCGGCCGTGCCCGGGGGCGTGATTTCGAGGGTGCGGCGGAGGCGCGCGAGGTGAATATCGAGGTAGGTTTGCGAGTTTCCGGTGACGGCCCAGGATTTGAGATAGGCTTCCGGGACAGGCGCGGGGGCCGGCGGGGGCGGCTCCTTGTCAACAGCCACGGGGTTTGCGGCGGGCGGGATATACGGTTCGCCCTTGGTCACGGCCTCCAGAAAGCGTACGTAGCGTTCCGCAACCGAGGGCCAGTTGCACTCCCGCGCCACCCATTGGCGGGCGTTGCGCCCTAACTCGCGGGCGGCGGAAGGCCGCGAAACCAGCAGGTTGAGGTATTCGAAGATGAGGTCCTCTTCGGCGGCGTCCACGGGCACCTTGAGCACGATGTCGTCCGGATATTCGCGAAAAGACCCGACGTCGGAAACCAGGACAGCCTTGCCGAGGCCGAGCGCGCGGAGCAGCGTGCCGGAGCTTTCGCCCACGGTCGGATAGCGCAGGTTGAGGACGGCATCGCAAGCGCCGAGGTAGCCCATGAAATCCTCCGCGGAAGTGAACCCGAGCACTCTTACGTGAGCGCCGAGGCCGAGAGTTTCGATGAGCGAGGCAAGCGGGAAATCGGGATGGGGCTCGCCAACGAGAATCATTTTGGCTTCCGGGGTAAGGCGCACCAGGCGGCGGAAGGCGCGGAGCGATTCGGCGATGCGTTTGTAGGGTTTGAGGAATCCGAAGACGCCCAGGAGCGGTGTCAATTCATCCAGGCCCAGGCGCCGGCGGTAGCCCATGCGGTCGACGGCATCGGGCAGCCAGGCGCCGTGCGGGATCACGGCAACGGGCTTATCGAATCCGGCGTTCCGCAACCCGGCGGCGACGCACTCGCTGTGGACGATGGCCGCGCGGGAGCGCTCGAGCAGGCGCCGCAACATGGGGAGCCCTTCGTAATCCGGTCCGGCTTCGAGCGCGCGGACGCGTTCGGCGTAGGCCCTGGCGGCGGCGCCGCCATTGTATTCGGCCTCGGCGACATACGCATCCCAGTTCTGGCGGCGGATGGTGAGATCGCAAATGAGATGGTGGAGGTTGGCTTCATGAATCACCACCACTCCGGGATGCGCGAGGGCGGTCTCATAGGCGTGAATGTGAAACTCGTTGTTGCCCACCTGATAGAGGGCGATGTCATGGCGCCGGGGGTCAAATGGCGGCGAGGATTCCGAGAACACTTCGATTTCGGCGAGACCCCGCAATTGCTGGAGGAGCGCGGCGGAGTAATCGGCAATTCCGCTTCTGGCGGGCGGCATTGGGGAGAAAAAAGCAATGCGCATTCGTTAGCGAACCAGCTCCACCGTAAATGTTCCCACCGCCACGGGCACCTTGGCGGCCAGCGGCGTGCGGGCGGCATCCTTGCCGAAGAAAAGCTCGAGTTGAAGTTCCGAGGAGGGACCTTTGACGAAGGCCAGCACGCGGTCGGCGTCTTCCATGGCCTCGCCCACTTTTATCTTTTGCGAGCCTTTGTACTCCAACCGGACGCGGTAGGGCGCGCCGTAGTAAACGTTCTCCGCCGCCGGAATGCGGCCCTGCGCGAGCTCATGCCGCAGGTGGAAGAGATAGGAAAGGGCATCGTGAGCGCAAGCGGGGACGTCCATCTCCGACTTGCCGCCCCCCACGGTCTGCCGCGTGGCCTTGCCGGATGAGGCGTCGAACGTAATCTTTTCCTGGGATTTCCGAGCTCCGTGGCGCAGATCCTTGTCAAACTGCACCGAACACCGGTTCAACCCCGTGAGGGAGACGAACCGGTCGGCAACGGCGAATCCAGGGAGCGCGGCTTCAAACTGAAATTCAAAGCTCCAATTCTCCCCATTTCGGGTGACCTTCATTTCGCCCTCGCCGAGACTCAAGCCGCTGGGCCAACTGATGGTGTAATGCAGGGCTTCGCCATTCGAGGGAACGGCCGCAAGCGGCCAACCGAACAACATCAGGACAACAAACTGCTTCATCATCTTGCCGCGCGAAGGGACCGGCGGTGCGCCGCAGCCGGCATCGAGGCTCCGGCCACTTCGTAATAAACCTCCAATGTCTTGCCGGCCGCGCGGTCCCAGCTAAAGGCTGCCGCGCGGTTCTGTCCAAGGCGCTCGAGGCGCGAGCGCAACTCCGCATCGAGCACGATGTCCAGAATGGCGCGCATCATGCCGCTGATGGAATGCGGGTCGAAGAAGATAGCGGCTCCATCGGCGACCTCCGGCATCGCCGCGGCCTTCGAACAGGCGACGGCGCAGCCACAGGCCATCGCTTCGAGGATGGGAATTCCAAAGCCTTCATAGAAGGAGGGGAAGAGAAATGCGTCGCAGGCATTGTAGAGAAGGCGCAACTGGTCATCATCCACGT
>JADLBG010000485.1 GCA_020847895.1 Bryobacterales bacterium | reverse complement strand
TCCCCGGCAGAGGCGCACTCGCTTCCAAAGAGGAGCAGGACGCCGCGCATCCCAAAGCGCTCCCGCAGTTGCGCCGCAAGGAACTCCATGCGCCGTTTCAAGTCGAGGATAAGACCGGCCTCGGGAATGACGGATTTAGCGAAATCCGTGTAGAATGCCGCGCGGCGCGAGAGGAAGCGCGAGATGGCGGCATACAAAGGGAGCCAGAGGATGCCTGCCCAGAACAACAACGCCAGTTCGAGGAGAACTCCGCCTTCGCCCCAGCGGTCTTCGAAGATACGCCCCAGTTGGCGCATCAGGAAGAGATAGAGCGCAACGGAGATTCCGAGAATCAACGAGAAGACTGACCGCACGGCGAGCAGGAGGCCGAAGACGTTATTCCAGAAAATGAACCACGCCAGGAGGAAGGGCGGACCGGTGGTGAAGAAGGACGAAGGGTAGAACGCGATGGCGAGCGCCACGGAGGCGCCAAAGCCGAAGACGAAGAGCCGCAGCCTACGGTGATATCCCAGAAACAACAGCCACGCCGCGGCAACCAGTCCGCAGACCAATGCCGTAACACCGGCGGCCTTCCACACGCCTGCGTACTCAAGTTGCCTGCCGGCCGTTTCCTGGTAAAGTCCGTTGACGAGCGTCGAGCCGTGCCACAAGCCGAACGCAACCACCAGAATCCAGGCCGGCATCCCCGCGGGGCGAATCTTGCGCTGGGGGAACATCACGATTCCCAGAAACAGGCAAAGCCCCATTCCGAGGAATGACATGAAGAGCGGGAAGGCGGTTGCCGGGGGCATAGGTTCGCTAACCGGTGTAGCGGCGGAAGGCCAGCACGGCGTTCAAGCCGCCGAAGGCGAACGAATTGGAGAGCGCGTACTCTACGCGCGCGCGGCGGCTCTCATTGGGAATGACATCGAGATCGCATTCCGGATCGGGGGTGGTGAAATTCGCCGTCGGAGGGAGCACACCCGTATGAAGCGCAAGGACGGTAGCGGCGGCTTCCAGCGCTCCGGCAGCGCCGAGGGCATGTCCGTGCATCGATTTTGTGGAACTCACGGCGACGCTATCCGCATGCCGGCCGAACAGTAGCCGGATGGCTTGCGTCTCGGTAACATCGTTGGCCATGGTGCCAGTGCCGTGAGCGTTGATGTAGCCGATGGCTTGAGGCGGCAACCCGCCGTCTTCGAGCGCCAGTTGCATGGCCCGCGCCGCGCCTTCCCCGGAAGGCTGCGTGATGTGATGCGCATCGGCGGACATGCCCGCGCCCACGATTTCCGCAAGAATTTCCGCGCCACGCGCGCGAGCCGCATCCAAGGGTTCGAGCACGAGCATTGCCGCGCCTTCTCCCAGGATGAGGCCGGCACGATCCTTCGAGAACGGCCGGCACGTGTTGGGAGAGATCACTCGCATCCCTTCCCAAGCCTTGAGGTTTCCCAGGGTGAACGGCGCCTCGCTGCCGCCGGCGATGGCCATCTCGAGCTGCCCCTGGCGGACCATCCAGAATGCATGCGCGAGAGCATGGTTTGCCGACGAGCATGCCGTCGAGAAGGTGAACGAAGCGCCGGTCAACCCGAACTCCATGGTGATCCAACTGGCCGCTCCGTTCGCCATGGTGCGCGGAATGATCATTGGAGAAAACCGGGTCTTCTTATCCGCATACAGGTCGCGGAATGCGTCGTCTTCGGTCAATTTTCCTCCGACGCAGGAGCCTGTGATGACGCCCGTGCGCTCGCGGAGCGGCGGGGTCCAGAGGACGCCCGCCTGGCGCAGGGCCTCGCGGGCCGCCACTGCTCCGTATTGCGCGAACGGATCCAGCAGATTCAACTCTCTTTCCGTGAAATAGGCGAGCGGCGAGTAGTCCGGCACGCGGGCGGCGTTTGGAAACCGTACCGCTTCAAACCCCTCGAGCGGCCGGATGCCGGGCTTTCCTCCGGCGATTGCTTCCCAGAACTCGAGGCGGCCGCGGCCACAAGCGCAGATCACCCCGAGGCCGGTGACGGCAACCCGCCGCGGCGTCATCCGGAGGACTCCGCCTTTTCCGCCAGCAGCTTTTCGATCCCCTCGACAATGTCCTGTACACCGCGAATGCTCTTCGCGGATTCGTCGGGGATGTTGACGTCGAATTCGTTTTCAAGGGCGAAGATGATGTTGATGCCGTCAAGGGAATCGATGCCCAATTCCTCGAACGTGCTCCCGGCCGTGATTGCCGCCGTCTTTTCGGCGTCGTAATGCTGTGTGGCGGCGATTACGCGGATGACGCGGTGGAGTGTGGTTTCCGGCATAGGAGTTCGCTCACGGTGACCAAATGATACCCCTGGCCGCGGAGTTCAGGCAACAGGCGGCGCACCGCTTCGATGGTGTTTCGGATATCGGGCTTCGGCTTCAGTTCGCGTCCGTCGTGGAGGCAGAGAATGGCGCCGGGACCGGCGGCGCGCTTCAACCGGCGGTAGACGCGCCGGGAGTCCTGATCCCAGTCCTGGCCGATCGCGGTCCACATGACGCCCATCAGCCCGTGGCGTTGCTGCGCCTGGCGCAATCCGAACCAGCGGCAGCCGTAGGGTGCGCGAAACAGCGCCGGGCGGAAGCCCGACGCTTTCTCGACGGCGTCCTGGCAGAGGGCAACTTCGTCTTCAATGAATTGCCGGTGACGCAGATAGAGGGGGGAGTGGGAATAGGTGTGATTGCCGATTTCATGCCCGCGGCGCGCGACCTCGGCCGAGATTTCGCTCAGCCGTTCCGCATGGCGTCCGATTTGGAAGAAGGTGCAGCGCGCCCCGGCCGTCTCGAGCAAGTCGAGGAGTTCGCTTGTAGATTCACTGGGCCCGTCGTCGAAGGTAAGGGCGAGCCGTTTTTCGTTCCGCGGTCCGCGCCAGACGGAAGGCGCCAGCAGGCGAGCGCCGCGGCCGCGCACGGCATACGCCATGAAGCCCGCGGCGGCCACTCCCGCGTAGCCGGCTTCCAGGATCACAGGCCTACCCCTTGCCGGTCCACTTCACGCTGTGATCGGAAGTGACGGCGAATGTTTCCGGCGGCGAGATGAGGGTAAAGAAGGACCACGGACCGGGAATCCAGGGATAGCGCTCGATGATGCCTTCATCGACGGTGACCCCGAGACCGGGGCCTGTGGGAACCACCAGGTCGCCTTCCACAATTTGCAGCGGCTCCTTCAGCATCTCCGCGGCAAGCGGAAAGGGATACATGAACTGGCGGCCCGCTTCGGTGTAGCAAGGATACTCGAGCCACTCGACGACGGTTTCGGGCCAGCAGATGCCGATCTGCGCCGCCGCCATTACTTCGAGCGCGGTTCCCCAGGAATGAAAGGCGAAGCGCAGTTCTTCTCTTTCAATCTGCGCAAACAGCCGCCGCGCGAGATTGTATCCACCCTGGCAGACCACGTCCATCTGTACGTAGTCCACACAGGGGCCGGTTAACAGATCGAGGAATCCGGCTTCGTTGGGCTCGTGCTCGCCGCTTGCCAGCGGGACCAGATCTTTCTCTTTCAACCGGCGGTAGGCATCGTGGTCATCGGGAGGCAGCGGCTCCTCGAGCCAGGTGATGCCGTAGCCGGCGAGTTGTCCGGCAAGCTGTTCCACGGTCTCCTGTGTATAGCTGCGGTCGCCCATGCGCCACCAGGAGTGCGCATCCACCATCAACTCGAAGTCCGGACCGGTGGCCTCGCGCATCAGGCGCACCGCCTCGAGATCGCGTTCCGGGCCGAGAGCGGGACGCATCTTGTAGGCCTTGAAACCCATGCTCCTGGCGAGCGCCGCTTCGGCGGCGTACCCCTCGGGCTCCATGTACATTCCGGCGCTGCCGTAGAGGCGGATGCGGTCGCGCACGCGCCCGCCGAGGAGTTCCGAGACGGGCAAGCCCTTCAATTTACCCACCAGGTCGTAAACGGCCACCTCGACGCAGCAGTAGATCTTCATCAACTCCGCATCGGGGTTGGTGAGTTGGAACTTGATGCGCAATGCGTCCGGGTCGGCGGCGGCATGCGCTCTCAGGAACGGCGCAATCTCGTTTTCGATGCGAGTCTTCCAGTGTTCGCCGGCCGATCCCGGACCGTAGCCCGCAATGCCGTTCTCCGACATCACGCGAATGAGCATCGCATCGCGCTTGACGATGGTCCGCTCGCCGCCGTAATAGATGAGTTTCGGCGGGCCGGGTAACGGAAAGGAGAGAAGGAAGGCTTCGACAGATCGAATTTTCATGCGACGTGTTTAGTATACCCGGCCCGATTCGTCCTTATTTCACCCGCACCAGCTTGTCCGCGCCGTAGATGGTGAGCAGCGGATGTTTGACTACCGCGCGGAATTCGTAAACGCCGCCGCTCTTCCATCCTGTCGCCTGCATGGAAAAGCTCCCCGTGGAATTCCGGGTGACAAAGCCCACGGTCTTCCACGGGTCTGTCCGTTCATTGACATCCTGCCCGGTAACGATGCGGTATTCGAAGCCTACTTCGAGAGATGAGGCCTGTCCCATGTCCAGCAACTCGCCCTCGAGGGTGATGGCTCCGTTCGCCTGGCGGTAGTTGCGGGTGACGACGCGCGGGGGAGTCAGCGCCGGTTTCGCGTGGGTGATCTTGAGGACGACGGGATTGGGCCATGAGCGGTCAGTGGTCAGACGCTGGGCGCGCATGGCATGAATGCGCAGGCCATCCGCCTCCTGCATCCAGGTGGTCCGCGGCTTTACCCTCGGCTGGTATTCGAGCACCTCATCATTTTGCCCGAGGACGGTGATCTTCGATTCCGGGGAGGAGCGCACGGAGCGCAGGACGATGTCCTTCCACTCTCCAAGTTTCCAGCGCTGCTCTTCATTCACGAACACGTACACCGTATCCTCATTCTTCTGTTTCGTGAACCAGTAGCTTTGTTCGTTGGTGACCACCCAGGGACGGACGCCGTAGATTGATTCGCCGTTGACGAACATCCAGAGGGCCACTTCGCGCAACCGCTCTTCCTGCTCGATGGGAAGTTCCCCATCGGGTTTTGGGCCGACGTTCAGCAGCAGATTGCCTCCCTTGGCCCGTGTCTCAATGAGCGTGCGAATCAACTGCCCGCCCGATTTGTAATGCTCGAGCGTGGGCCGGTAGGTCCATTCCGTACCCATTGTCAGGTTCGCCTCCCAAGGTCCCTCCAAAGGCACGCCGGGTATGTACTGCTCCGGCGTCTGCATGACGCCGCGCGTGACCACAAGGTCCGGACGGATGCCCCACGCCAACTCCTTCAGGCCTTCCGGCGAGCCATCGAAGAAGAGGAAGTCGATGGGGCCGTATTTGGTCATGAGTTCACGGACCTGCTCCTGGTCATACTTCAGCAAGCCGGGGTTGTTGGGCGGTTGCACGTCCGGCACGCCGCGCTGAATTTGTTTCCCATGCTGATAGAGCCACAGAAAGTCGTCCGGGGAGTAGTAGAATCCCGGAGCGATTCCCTGGTCACGAAACGCGGCCACCACCTCGGCGACGATGTCGCGCCGGAAGGGTGTGTGCATGATGTTGAACGGGGTGGTGGCCGTGTCGAACATGCAGAAGCCTGAGTGGTGCTTGGTGGTGAAGACGACGTACTTCATCCCGGCCAGTTTGGCCAGCACGGCCCAATCCTTGGCGTAGAACTTGCGCGGGTTAAAGGTCTTCGGCAGCTCTTCGACGTAGCGTTTGAGGTAGTCCTGTGAAGCGCCGGCCATGGAATGGCTGGGCACGGCTCCAATCTGGCTGTCGGGCGTCCAGTGGATGAACATTCCGAAGCCGAGATCGCGAAACCACTCGACGCGGTCCGGCTTGTTGGCGTTTTGCTGAGCGCAGACAAGCAGGGGGAGCAGGGCAAGGAAGAGCGCACGGACGTTCGATAGCATTTGGCAACAATGATACAGTACGCGCTGAAGTTCGCGCGAAGCAGCGCGGGTTCTAGCCGGTGCGCCGGCTCGATTGGCGCACCACCAGCCGCGGCTTCAAAAGGATGGTTTCCGGACGGCTGGGTGTTTTCGATTCAATCAACTCGAGGGCCCGCCCGGCCGCGTGGGCGCCGATGGCGGTACAATCCTGATCGACGCTCGACAGCGGCACTCGCAAGTCCTCAGAGAACCGGATGTTGCCGCATCCGATGATGGCGACATCTTGCGGCACGCGGAGGCCGGCTTCGAAAGCGGCGCGGATTGCGCCGGTGCCCGTGGGGTCGTTGTAGCAGAAGACGCCGTCCGGCCGCGGATTCAGCCGCAGCACTTCCTTCATCGCTTCGTAACCGCTCACATCCGCCGCATCGTCGTCGGATTTGACCGAGACGACATATCCCGGCGGTGCCGCCATTCCGTGGACCACCAGCGCGCGCCGGTATCCTTCATGACGCCCCGCCGCGGTGCTGATTTCGCCGCCGCGGATATGCGCAATCCGTTTGCAGCCCTGTTCGATCAGGTGCCCGGTTGCCAGGAAGCCGGCCACCTCGTCGTCCACGCCCACGAAGTTCGCGCTCAAGCCGACGAATTTCCGGTCCACCAGAATGTACGGCGTCTCATGCTCTTCAATGCGGCGGAAACTCTCGACGGACCACTGAGTGGAGGCGATGATCAAAGCGTCGACGCGCCTGGCCAGCATCTCATCGATTTCCTGGCGCTCGAGGTCCGCATCCTCCTCGGAAGAAGAGATGACCAGGCTGTAGCGGTGTTGGCGCAGCACGCGATTGATTCCCTTTGCCACCTGACCGAAGAACGTGTGCACGAGGTCAGGCACGATGAGCCCGATGCTCTGCGTGCGCCCGGTGATCAAAGCACGGGCGGTGAGGTTCGGCCGGTAGTTGAGTTCTTTCATGCGCTTCAGCACACGCTCGCGCGTTGCCGTGCTGATGTCGCGGTGATTGCGGAGAACCTTGGATATAGTGACCACGGAAACGCCGAGTTCCCGGGCCAGATCCTTCATGCGGACAGCCATATGAGAAATTGTTTCACACCTCCGTCAGGCGGTCAGGTAGCGGCGCATCGATTCGGCGCGAAAACAATGGGCCAGGGCGGTTTCGCGAGTGATGCGCCGCGAGGCTGCCAGTTCGGCCAGCGACTGCTCCATGGTGCGCATGCCCTCGGCGCGGCTGATGGAGAGCTGCGAGTAGAGCTGATGATCCTCGCTTTTGCGAATCAGGTTGCGCACGGCGTCGGTGGCGGTCATGATTTCGAGCGCCGGATAGCGGGCATTTCCCTCGACGCCGGGAACCAGTTGCTGGCAGATGATGGCGTGCAAGGCGAGGGAGAGTTGCTGACGGATCTGCGGCTGCTGTGAGGCGGGGAACGAATCGATGATGCGGGAGATGGCCTGCGTGGCGTCGTTGGTGTGAAGCGTGGAGAGCACGAGGTGGCCCGTCTCCGCGATGCGAAGCACAGTCTCGACGGTCTCGCAGTCACGCATCTCGCCGACGAGAATGACATCCGGCGACTGGCGCAGGATGCTGCGCAGGCAGACGGCGAATCCGGGCGTGTCCGAACCGACTTCGATCTGCTCGATTACGGACGTCTTGTTCTGATGCTGGAACTCGATGGGGTCCTCGATTGTGATGATGT
>JADLBG010000484.1 GCA_020847895.1 Bryobacterales bacterium | reverse complement strand
GTACACTCCGGGCCATGATCCGCCGCATGACCGCCGACGACGTCATGGAAAACATCAGCGGTCTTTGCGCCCTGCTATCGGATGCGGTCGATAGCGGAGCCTCCATTGGTTTCCTGCCCCCGCTCGATCCCATCGAAGCGCTCGCCTATTGGGACAGCGTACGTCTCGCCGTGCACGACGGCTCTTGCATCCTGCTCGCTGCCTTCGAAGGAGCCGAATTGGCCGGGTCCGTCCAACTCGATCTCTGCATGCGCGCTAACGGGAGTCATCGCGCCGAAGTGACGAAACTGATGGTCCACCGCGCCGCCCGGCGCAAGGGTCTCGGCACCGCGCTCATGGCCGCGGTGGAAGAAGCCGCCCGCGCCGCGGGCCGCTCCCTGCTTGTCCTTGATACGCGCAAGGGCGATCCCTCCGAAGCCGTCTACCGCGGAACCGGATACCAGGTGGCCGGCGAAATCCCGAACTACGCTCGCAGCGCCAACGGCGAACTGCGCCCCACTGTACTGTTCTACAAGCAGATCGAGTGATCTACCAGAAGATGACTTCCACCCCGTGCTGGGGCCGCTCCGGAACGCCGCGCCCTTCCACCGAGAGCGGCAGGTCCACTCCTTGCGACTTCAGCCAGTTCACGATCTTCTGCGCCCGACGCCGCGACAACTCCTGGTCCTCGCCGCCGTCTCCATGAATCTCCGTGGTCACCGTGCCGCACGACTTCAGAAACTCCTCCAGAGCTTCCAGGTTCTCCATCGACTCCGGATAGGACATCGGATCGAGCAGCACCAGAAAGTCCGAGTTCACCATGTCCGGCAGCGGCATGTCCGGCTTAAACTTTACATCCAGGTGAAAAGCAACTCCCCTCTGCGGGTCCGGAAGAGCACGGAAAATCAACGGTTCGCCGTGATTATGCCCCGGCGTGAATGCCGAAGGCTGCGAGCCGTCGTTGTACCACATCCAATGGCCTTCCACTCCAGCCACCCCCGGAAATCCCTCTGACCCCGCTTCCACCGCGATCCGTTCCCACTTCGGGTTGCGTAGCAAACCCGTGAGTTTCACCGGATCGAAAACAGGAAAGGTCGTCACCAGTTCCACCCCTCGGCGGCTGCTGAATGCCTCCGGCTGTGGTTCCTTGTCCGGAGCTTCCATCTCGAGCAGGACATTACCGAATGCGGACCGCGCCGGCAGCACCTGCCAGCGCTCCGTATCCCCGCTGAGGGAGCCGGAATTCCAACTGGAGCACTGGACCATGGCGCGCAATCCCTGATTGCCGGCGCGATCGCTCCAGGCCGCTATGTATAAGAAGGAGAAAGGTGAACTGACGGGAGCTTCGACATGATCCGCCTTGCCCACCTCCATGGGGGTGAGTTTGATCTGTTTTCCCCAATAAGAATCCACCATCCGGCCAGTGCCGGTATAAATGGCGTAGGCATTATCGGCCGTAATATGGACAGTAAATTCAGTCATACCTACCACGATGTTACGCTTTGCCGCGGGGGAAGGGAAGGGTCAATCCGGTTAACCGAACAACCCCTTTGCCATCCCCGGCGCCCCGTGATCTGATCCGCACCCGAATTCCGCCTTACCATATAGCATGCGCCCTTCCGATAAACGTATCTTTCTCGAAGCCGCGGCTCACTTCCAGGTCTGGATCCTGGTGCGCCGCACCAACCCGGCGTCTCTACGCTACGTCGGCCAGGCGGGATACGCACCCAAGCGCATCGATTGCAAGGCGAAGACCGCCGATGTAGATCTCCCTCCCTTCACACTGGCCGGCCTGGTAGTGGATCCTCGCATTCATCCCCGAGCCTTCAAACCCGGCAAGGAAGCCAAGGCCCTGGCCGCCTGGAAATCAATGGAACCGCTCATCGGTCACACCTACAAGGTCGACGAGGACAGGAACTCGAAGCACTATGGGTGCCTTCGCCTGGATGGCAACTACATCCACGGCGATTACGACCTCTACGACATCATCGACATCAGCCAGCCTCACCGCAATCTGGCCGCCGTGGAGACCCTGCACGGCCAGCCGCATCGACGCGGCGCAAAGCTGCTCGCGGTGCAGAAGTACGTCAACGAACGCATGGGAGCCCCCATGGTGCGGCACGGCGGCGAGGCGCAATATGCGGACCATTCCGAACAGGCCATCGACGCGTTCGGACCCAACGGCGAAGACGTCACCATCCTGAACGAATTCAGCCTCCGCGCCTGGTACAGCCAGCGCTTCGCGGGACGCCAGCCGCTCGGCCACTGACCTAACGCCGCCCGCGCCTCGGGTAAATCGAGCGCACCGCCAGAATGTGCGCCTGGCCCCGCGTGCTGTTATAGAAGCCCACCGTGCAGTTCAGCCGGAAGAAATACGCATCACCCGGCTTGGCCGGATGGCGTCCCTCCACCCCGTTCATGCCGCCCCCCGCCACCATATCGCCTGCCCCGTCCAGCAGCACGTAAATCTCTTCCTCGTTATCGTGATGATGCGGAAAGTTCGTGCCTCCCGGAGCGAACTCCATGACGTACAGGCTGGTGAGCAGGTGCCCGGCCGCGATCCGGTCGCGCGTGCTTTCCACCCCGCCCATCATCAGTTGGTAGACCACCGAATCCGGATGTCCGCCGACGGTCTGCTTCTTCACGTCATCATAATTGGCGATCTCGAGTTTGGCCGGAGGCGGCGTTCCAGGCGGAATCTTGAAGCCCATGACGAAGGCGCGCAGCGGCGAGGAGGTGTTGTTCGATAGCGAATGGTCCACCGTCGCCGGCAGATACATGAAGTCGTGCTTCTTCACCGGCGCCGTTTCCTTCGCATAGTGGACCATGCCGCCGCCGTCCATGATGACGTACACCTGTTCCTCCGCCGGATAGTTCACCGCCTTGCAGCTGCCGCCAGCGGCAATGGTCACCTCCCCGTACCGCGCCACCCCGCGCACGGCCGTCGTCTCGGAATCACCCGCGCCGAACAGCGGCTTGTACTGGCAGGTGGACGTGGTGAGGTCCGAATCTTTCGCCGCCACATCCGGTATATAGCGATATAGAAACGTGGGGTCCACCTTGCGATGCGGCGCGTCGGCGGCCGTCACAACACCTGCGCCGGCCAGCCCTGCGAGTGCTATCAACATGAAACGCAGTTGCATCATTTTCCCTCCTCGTCGTAATGAGGCCACGGCCCTCCTGGGGGGGAGAAGCCGGCTATGATTGTATCGTCAAACCCGGACGCCGGCTCGGGCTACGGTGTCAACAGCCCCCTCACCAGAAACACCGCCATCTGCCCGCGCGTGTTCAAATCGTTCGGGCAATATGTCGTCAGCGTGCACCCGCTGGTGATGCCCAGTTCCTTCAGCTTCTGGATATAGCGAAAAAACACGTTCCCGCTGACGACGTCGTCAAACAGAGGCGCCGCCAGGGAAGGAAAGGCATCCGCATACGTGATTCCCAAACGTGCCCGTACGATGAACGCCGCCATCTGTCCGCGCGTCACCGTGTCATCCGGGCAATACGTCGTTGTGGTGCATCCGTTCGTGACGCCGATCTCGCGCAACTTCTGGATATAGCGGAAGTAGGCATGCCCCGTCCCCACGTCGGTGAAATATGGCGTCCCCGGAAAAGTGAACGTCTCCCCGTACAGTGAGCGGATCAGGAACGCCGCCATCTCCGAGCGCCTCATCGGCTCTTCCGGGCAATACTGAGTCCCGCCGCACCCCGCGCTGATGTCATCCAGCTTGAGCAACGTGATGGAATCGAAAAACAGGTGACTTAACGGCACGTCCGTGAATACCTGCGTTGCCGAGAGCGCTTTCTGGATCACCTGCCACCACTGCCCGCCCACCACAATGTAACCGCTCCGCGGCGCCGTGCCCGTATTCGTTGAAACCGAGAATCCCAGCGTTCCCGAGCCCAATCCCGCCGTGGCGGTCGTCAGTGCAATCCAGGGTGGAGTCGCGGTCGCGCTCCACTGGCAGGTCACACTGG
>JADLBG010000483.1 GCA_020847895.1 Bryobacterales bacterium | reverse complement strand
GGGCGACGATCAAGCCGGCGGCGTCGATCGTGCGGCGGGCCGTCTTGCCGCTGAGTTTGCCGATGGCGGCAATGTGCCGGTCTTTGATCGCCAGGTCTGCCAGGAACGACGGATTGCCCGTGCCGTCGGCCAGCCGCCCGTTGCGAATGAGCAGGTCGTAATCCTGAGCGAAGACGGCCGGGACAAGGGCCAGCAGGAGGAAGGAGAGAGCCATATGTCCCTCTTAGCATATATTCCTTCGCAGTTGACCCGAGAACAAGCGACCGCATTGAATTGATGATTGATTGATTGATTCGAACTCCGGCCAGGAACGGCAGCGAGGACGACGGCGCTATCATGAAGGCGATGAAACGCCGCGCTTTTCTCGCCTCCGCCTCTCTCACAGCCGCAGCAGCAGCCATCCCGGCCTCCGCCAAAGCATTGTCCACGGTGGGTGTTCAACTCTACACGGTGCGCAGCATTTTGCCGGAAAAGCCGCTTGAAACGCTGAAAGCCATCGAGCAGATCGGCTACAGAGAATGCGAGGTGACGCGGGCGGGGATCGACAAGATCTGGCCCAGTCTGAAGCAGACGTTGCTCAAGCCGGTGAGCATTCACCTCGATACCGCGCTGTTCATGAAGGACCGGGCGGAGTTACCCACGGTGCTGGATGACTGCGTGAGGCGCGGGTTCGGTTACGTGGTGTGTCCTTACGTCGCTGTGCAAGACCGCGGCGGGGCGGAGGTAATGAAGCGGCTGGCCGATACGCTCAACGGAGCAGGGAGGAAGTGTAAAGCAGCAGGAGTGACCCTCGCCTATCACAATCACGCCTTCGAATTCGAGCCCTGCGGCGCGGGCACGCTGCTCGATGTGCTGTTGGGCGCCGCCGATCCCCAACTGGTCTCGCTCGAACTCGACATGATGTGGTCGCAGGTTGCGGGCGTTTCCCCTGTGTCGGTGCTTGAAAAGTATCACGGGCGGATTCCCTTGATGCATCTGAAGAATGTGAAGCCCGGCGTGGCGAAGATGTACAATGAGCGGATTCCGCGGGAGGCTTTTGCCGAAGTGGGCAATGGCGTGATTGAGGTGCCGCGGGTGCTTGCCGCGGCGCGGAAGGCAGGGGTGAAGCATTATTTTGTCGAGCAGGACCAGACGCCGGGCGACCCGGTGGACAGCCTGCGCCAAAGTTATCAATACCTGCAGAAGCTATAGAGTTTCACACAATTCCTCCTTCACCCGATGAGTGATGGTGAAGGGGGGAGTCATGGTGGCACTTCAGCGAACGCTCGACCAGCACCTGGCCTGGCTCGAAAAGCGCTCCGGCGGAGTGCAGGCCGATCTGAGCGGTGTCACACTGAACGAAGCGAAGCTGACCGGTGTCAACCTCCAAGGGGCTGTCCTGCGCAACAGCTTTCTCATGGCTGCCGATCTCACCGGAAGCAACTGCGCGGGAGCGATCTTCGAGCGGGCGGACTTACGCAGGACCGTATTTGCCAACGCCGACCTGGACGGGGCGGACTTCACCGAAGCAATTCTCGATATGTCCTGGCTTGCGGAGGCTGGCCTGTGCGAAGTCAAGCTCCGCAACGTCGCGATGCGGAAGGTGTTTCTCCGCCAGGCGAGGCTCCTTGATGCGTCCATCCACGGGTGCGATCTCAGTTGGTCCACAGGGGAGAGAATCAGCTTTCACCAGTCGAGGATCTTCCAGTCGGTATTCACACAAGTCCAATTGCCGAAGTCCCTCTTCTATAATGCGCGCATACAACTTTCGCGATTTACGGCAGCTTCCTTGAAGGAATGCAATTTCTCGGGCGCGAGAATCATTGATTGCGATTTTGCCAACGCCGATCTGGAGGAAAGCAAATTCACGGGGGCCGATCTCACGCGCAGCCTGTTTCTGCGAGCTGGTCTCGGCTCTTGTGACCTGCGGGAATCAATATTGAGGGGAGCGTCATTCCAGGATGCGAACTTGACGGGCGCCCGTTTCGGCGGAGCAAATCTCTTCACGGCCGATTTTCGGGGGGCCAATTTGCGCGGCGCCCGCGAACTGACACAGGAACAACTGGGGCAGTCGTTGACGGACTATGAAACGGTGCTGCCGAACGGGAGCAAAGGACCCTTCGTCAAACATTCGGGCGCGGAGCGGCCCAGATAGGGCATCGAGGCGAAAGAGGGGCGCGGCGCGGACGGCGCTCAGTAGACCGCGCCCAGGGTATACAAGGGATGAACGATGAAGCCCATGGCGAACAAGCGGCTGAAGAAGCCATCCGCTTCGGACAGACTGACCCAGCGAACCGACGCCACTTCTCCCCTGTCGGCGAAGAATCCGACGCCACCCTTGCGCAGCCGCCGGTCGCGCCAGGAGTCGATCACCTGCCCGTCGACTGACGTGCTGAAGATGTCTCCCTTGACGCGCACCCTGACGCGATACAACGTATCCGGCCGGATGGGTACCGGGATGGGCAGTCTCACGCGGTCATACTCCTTGCCCATCATCATCACGAAACGCTCGATCTCCGCCCGGCTGCCGTCTTTGCCGGCGACGGTGATCTTTGACGCATAGTAGTTGTGGAGGTCCGTGGCGCGGAACGCCCAGCCAACGGCTCGCTTCTCGATCGCTGTTTGAAACTCCATCTGATAGTCAGCCAGCTTGAGGGTGGGCTTCCACAGCCGCAGCCCGTCGGTCTGCAAGGAGCCGGAGTTGGAACTGCTGTTGCCATTACCGCCGGTCCAATCCCCTAAACCCATCCGGAAGTCCTGCCGCAAATTGATCTTGGGAGCGTCCGGAATCCAAGACCGGATGGTCTGGCTGATCGGATTGGAGGCGAGCGAATACCGCAGTTGTCCCGACGGAATGGGAACAGGAGCGGCGGGCACAATCCAGAGGCTGATGCCGATGATCAGGCCGATCATAGCGGCAGTCACCATGCTGAACTTGCTGCCAATGGACTTGGGTTTCTTTTGTTCGGGTTGCTCGATGACTGCCAGATAGTCATCATAGTCCGCAAGTAACTCGCCTGCGTCTCGCAACGCACGCGCGCTGGAAGTACGAAAACGTTTGCGATGGTCCGAGGAGCAGAACTCCCGGTCCAGCAGTTGACGTAGTGCACCAATAGGTCGTCGGCAATACAGGCAGCGCATAGCGATCTCTCGGTTTAACCGATTCCATCTTAACCCGGCTCTGCCGAATTGGAGCCATACTAGGGGAACTTAGCGGCTAACTTAGGGCCTGCACTTAGGCCAGATAGCCTTGCAAGGCCGATTCCCGTTGTTAGTGTAATGCCCGCTTGCCGAGATGTGATTAAACAAAATACCTTAGTTCCCCCCACTTTCCCGCCTGTCCCGCCCCTGCCCGGCCCCTCCTCTGAGTGCTTTTCAGTATGGTCCCCTGGGGCCAAAGCACTGCAACTCTGCTAACCTGTACCCGCGGCCATCGAGGGCCAGGACCATTGGAAGAGCACGAAGAACCCGTCCCCCTCCCGATCACTGACGTCTTCGACCTCCATTCCATTCCCCCCAAGGACATCCGGTCCGCGGTGGAGGAATATCTCCGGCTGGCGCACGAACGTCAATTCACCGCCCTGCGGATCATCCACGGCCGCGGCATCGGCGTGCAGCGCGAAACCGTCCGGTCCGTGCTTTCCCGAACGCCCTTTGTCCATTCCTACCAGGATGCTCCCGCCGAAGCGGGAGGCTGGGGCGCTACCATCGTCACTCTCCGCGACGCTCTCCATCAGGACCCGGCACAACCAGCAACCCGGCCTGCCACAGTGGGGCAGATGGAGGACTTGATGGCCCAGTTTGACGCCATCTGGAACGAGGCGCGGCAACTGGCTCTTTCGCTGAGCGCCGAAGACTTCAACCGGCAGCCCCAACCCGGGCGATGGTCCGCCGGGCAATGCCTCGATCACCTTGTTCACGTGGACCGGATGTATGGGGAGCGCCTGGCGGAGGCAGTATCGAAGGGCAAATCAGAAGGCCGATTCGCCGAAGGGCCGTTCCACTACGGATGGCTGGAATCCTATGTGTTGCGATCCACCGAACCCCCGGCGAAGTTTCGGGTAAAAGCGCCACAGGTGTTTGTCCCCTCCCCGCGTCACGATCCGGAAAAGACCTTGGAGGAATTCCGGCTAGCGAACCGGGACTTGGTCCGGTTGGCGGACTCCGCCAAAGGACTCGATTTGCGACGGATAAAAGTGGTTTCGCCTGTCACCAGGCTGTGGAGATGGTCCCTCGGCATCGCCTTCGCCGTCTGCGCCGCGCATGAACGCCGCCACTTGTACCAGGCGCGCCAGGCGGCGCAGCCCCTCGAAAAGCCAGTGCCTTCCTAGCTTAATTCAGTTAGCGTTTCTGGGGATATCCGTTATCCACAGATCGACAAGAGGCGAAGGGAGAGTCATGAGCAGACGACTCCCATGCGTTGGGGCTCCACATGCGGGCTTGGGATTCCGGATTCTTCTTGGTCCAGTGCTAAAGAACGCGCCCGTCGCATCAAAACTCCATTCGCCGCCAGAGTTCCCTCCCTGGCGGTCTTGCTTTCCAAAGCACAGATGGCCGGGGCTGTCCACAATGTGTAATGTAAATTGCAGATAAAACGTGCGAAAGATAACTATTTGAATTAGCGAAAGTTGGCGGCCTGTGATAGACTCCACCCATGTTAAGGCTGGAGCCAAAATGTAAGCCCGGCTCGATGCCAAAAGCAGACAACACTAAGGAGCAGTTATGCAGCATCCATTCTCGCGGATAACACTCAGCTTGGCCGCGCTTGCTAGCGTGCTTGCGCTTTCGGTCGAGGGATCAACCATCACGATCTCCTATAGCGGTGGTGACGGTTGTGCTGACTCGGTGACGGGTTCCGGCCCAGTGAGTTACGGCAGCCAACAAAGCCCGGTTACGTGCACTGGAGTTAGCTTCGGAGGGGTAACGAAGGTGGCGGGGGAAGCGACTCTGACGACGATGAGTCTACGGTTGGATGGGACAGGCCCAGGTTTCTTCAAATGGGCTCAAGTCAGAGTCGAGGACACGATCACGGTCACGGGAGGCAGCGGAGCCGGAACTTTGACCTGGCATTTTGCGATGAATGGCACGCTCGACGCGGGGGATCTTGCTACCGGTTCAATGGTCTATCTCGATGGCCTCGGAGGTGCCGCCTTCGCCGACTTTCGTGCATGCGGCGGCGGTACAACAGTTTTTGGAGAGCGTTGTAGCTTTGATAACATCCCAAATCCACCGGGCGGGATTCGTGCGGCACAACCGCACGAGGCCGTGAACGATATTCGCTCCATCAGCATCCCGTTCGTGTTTGGAGTTCCTCTCAGCATAGATTGGCGGTTCCACGAGGTGGTGTACAACGGTTGCGTCAACTTCAACAGTTGTTCCCCCGCGTCAGTGGTCAGTGGCGTGGTGGGCTCCTCCGGGGCGGGGTTGTTCAATGTGAATTTGTTACCCCTGGAGGTCGTGAACACCAATGGCAGCCAAGCTTCAGGGGCCGTAGTCATGTCCGACTCTGGATTCAGCTACGCAACTGAAGCAGAGATACCCGAACCTTCGTCACTCCTCCTGCTCGTAACAGGACTGGTCGTCTGTGTAGGCTTGGTATCCAGGCGTGCAAGGCGCGATTGAAGACTGTCCTTGCTGGAAGAACAGGATAAGCATCTGCATCCCTTCAGGTAATCGAGGCCTGCCGCAAGCGCGAGTTGGGGTGGACGGCGAGTTTCCCCTCCGCTGGGGCGTGCGACAGGCTCAGAACTCCTATGTTAGAGGATCGGAAGCTTAGGGCGTTTTGCTAACGTCTAGCCGGAAGGCTAGGACAGGGCCGCCGAGGAGCATCCGCGTTCTTTGACCGTTCAGGTCCGCCACGAGCAACTCG
>JADLBG010000482.1 GCA_020847895.1 Bryobacterales bacterium | reverse complement strand
TGAACAACATCATCATCTTGGGCGCACAGTGGGGAGACGAGGGCAAGGGGAAAGTGGTGGACTTGCTGGCGGAGCGGTTTGACATTGTCACCCGCTACCAGGGAGGGCACAACGCGGGGCACACGGTATTCGTGGGCGAGAGGAAATTCGTACTGAAGCTGATTCCGAGCGGGATCCTTCGCGGCAAGCAGGCTGTCATCGGCAACGGGGTGGTAATTGACCCGGGGGCACTGCTCGAGGAGATTGAGACGCTGGGCAAGGTTGGCATCGACGTGGAACGTCATCTGTCGATCAGCAACCGGGCTCACATCATCTTCCCGTTTCACCGGCTGGTGGAAGGAGCTTCAGAGAAGCGGGAAAACCGCACGGCGATCGGGACGACGTCACGGGGGATTGGGCCGTGTTATGAAGACAAGGTCGCGAGGCGCGGTATCCGCGTCGCGGATTTGCTGGACAGGGGGAATTTCCGGGCGCTGTACGCCACACTGGCGGAGGATAAGCAGACGTTTGCGCGGGCATTTCAAATTGACGGACACATCAACTACGAAAAGATCCGGGGGGAGTACGAGCAGTTCGGAGAGCGGATACGGGGAATGGTGTGCGACACGTCGCGGCTGCTGAACGAGGCGATAGGGGAGGGGCGGCGGATCCTGTTCGAGGGGGCGCAGGGGACGATGCTCGATATCGATCACGGGACGTATCCCTTCGTCACGAGTTCGAGCGCGGCGGCGGGCGGGGCGTGCACAGGCAGCGGAGTGGCTCCGACGCGGATCAGCGGTGTTCTGGGTGTTTCCAAGGCTTACACGACGCGGGTGGGCGGGGGACCGTTTCCGACGGAAGACAATGGGGCGGACGGCGAACGCATTCGCAAGGCTGGGAAGGAATTCGGGGCCGTCACGGGGCGGCCGCGGCGCTGTGGATGGTTTGACGTACCGCTGCTCAAATACACCGCGGCGGTGAACGGATTCGACAGTATTGTGGTGACAAAACTGGACGTACTGGACGAATTTGACGAGATCAAAGTGTGTACGGGATACCGGCTGAACGGGCGTGTCACGGACGAAGTGCCGGCGACTTCGAAAGAGATGGAGTCAATCGAGCCGGTGTATGAAACGGTACGCGGATGGAAGGCTCCGACGCGGGGTGCAACCTGCCATGGCGCTCTGCCGGATGCCGCCAAGCGCTACCTCGATTACCTTGGCGCCCAAGTGGGCGTGGAGATAGGATGTATCTCGACGGGGCCGGAGCGGAATGAAACGATCATTGTGCCGGGTTCGCGGTTCGAGAGACTCATCGGCTAACGTGCTACAGTTAACACACGTTCCCTGATGGACCCAGGCTCGCACATCAGCCACTACCGGATTGTCTCCCGGCTGGGAGCAGGCGGGATGGGGGAAGTGTATCTGGCGCAGGATGAGAGGTTGGAGCGACCCGCGGCGGTGAAGATTCTGGCGGGGAAATCGAGCTCCGACGCAGAGAGTTTGCGGCGCTTTACGCAGGAAGCAAAGGCGGCCGCGGCGCTCAGTCATCCCAACATTGCCCATATCTACGACGCCGGACAGGAGGACGGGGTCCCCTTTCTGGTGATGGAGTACGTTGAAGGCGCGACGCTCAACACCATCGCGGACAAGTTGCCCATGGACAATGAGGCGCTGCTGACCATCGGCATGCAAGTGGCCGATGCGCTGGTGGAGGCGCACCAGAAGGGCATCATTCACCGCGACATCAAGCCCTCGAACCTGATTCGCAACACTCGCGGACAGATCAAGGTGCTCGATTTCGGACTGGCTAAACTCAGCGCCGCGGCCAGAAGCCGGTACGCCACATCGGTAGCGAGCGGCGCCACAACGGCATCCGGCAGCGAGGCAAACATCGCTGTCGGAAGTCTGCCCTATATGAGCCCGGAACAGGCTCTGGCGCGGGAGGTGGACCAGCGCACGGACATTTTCAGCCTGGGGGCTGTGTTGTACGAACTGGCAACGGGCAGACGCGCGTTTCCGGGGCATACGGCGGCGGCAATATTCGATGGGATACTCAACCGGAATCCGCCGACTCCGCACGCCCTGAACCGGCATCTTTGCGAGCCGCTCGACCGCATTATTCGAAAGTGCCTGGAAAAGGACGCGAGCCTTCGCTATCAGACGGCATCGGATCTGCTAGCCGACCTGAAGCTGGCGCATCGCGATACGAGCGGGGCGATCACAAGGCCGAACACAGGTCCTTCGCGCCGCCCATGGCTGGTGGTGGCGGCGGGGGTGGTGGCAGTGCTTTCCTCGGCGGTGTTCGGCTGGTATTGGGCGAACCGGCCGCCCGCGGAGCCGCCGGCTCCGATGCGCACGGTGCCATTGACGAGTTTTCCGGGCAGTGAAAGCCAGCCTTCGTTTTCGCCGGACGGCAACCAGGTGGCATTTTCCTGGAACCAGGGAAAGGAAGACGATCTCGACATTTTCGTGAAAGTGGTGGAAGCAGGCATGCCGTTGAGGCTCACGAGCACGCCTGCGTCGGAGTACAGCCCGGCATGGTCGCCCGACGGAAAGTACATCGCCTTCTTGCGGCAGACCACGGAGACGGCCGGGTTTTTTCTGATTCCGGCGCTTGGCGGACTGGAGCGCAAGGTGAGTGACGCGAGCCCGCAGCGCGTGGGCGCGGATGCACCCTTCGTGTCGTGGTCGCCCGACGGGAAGCAGCTTTGTCTAGTCGATCGCGATTCGGTGCGCGAGCCGCTCGGGCTGTATCTGCTGGATATAGAAAGCAACCGCCGGCGGAAGGTGAGTTCGCCTCCGCAGAATTACCTGGGAGACAGCACTCCGGTATTCGCGCCCGAAGGAAACAGGATTGCGTTTGTCAGAACCCGCAGTCTCGCCATTCAGGATATCTACATGCTGGACCTGCGGGAAGGCAAGGAGACTCGAATCACGAACGACAACCGGCGGATTTACGGCCTTGCCTGGAACCCGGCGGATGGAAAGATTGTCTTCTCATCGGCGCGCCAGTCCAACAGCAGGCTGTGGCGAATCTCTCCGAAAGGAGGGGACCCGCAGGCGATCACCGGCGTCGGCGATCAGGCGGGATTTCTTGCCATATCGCGCAACGGGCAGCGGCTGGCATTTACACGGTCGGTGATTGACACGAACATCTGGCGCTACGAATTGCCGGATCGAATGACGCCCACGCCGGTGGGGACGAGCATCGCACCGTCGACGCGCCATGAGCAAGGGCCGCGCTATTCTCCTGACGGGACACGAATCGCGTTCGCCTCGAACCGCTCGGGAGCGCTGGAAATCTGGGTGGCCAATGCAAATGGGGAGAACCTGAACCAACTCACCACGTTCAACGGGCCTCCGACGGGGAGCCCGATGTGGTCGCCGGACGGCAAGTTCATCGTCTTCGACTCCCGGCCGAACGGAAACCCGGACATTTATGTGGTCAGTTCGGATGGCGGGCTCCCCAGGCGGCTTACTTCGGAGGCTTCGCAGGAGATTGTGCCCAGTTGGTCGCACGACGGGAAATGGATCTACTTCACCACGAATCGCACGGGGAATTTCGAGGTGTGGAAGCTGCCGTCAGAAGGCGGAATTCCGAAGCCGGTCACGAAGGGTGGAGGATTTCATGGCGTGGAATCGCCCGATGGAAAGTACGTCCTGTACGCCAAAGCACTGAACCTGCCCGGGTTGTGGCGAGTTCCGGTGGACGGCGGGCTGGAAGAGCCCGTGCTCGAGGCGCTAAAGCCGGGGTATTGGAGTTACTGGTCCTTCGGCAAAGACGGCATCTATTACATCGACCGCGAGGACGTGGATGGCGGAGGGGCGCGCTATCCTTTGCGTTTGTTCCATCCGGTGAGTAAGAAGGACACGATTGTTATCTACCTGAACCGGCGTCCGTTCAACAGCGGGCTGTCGGTGGCCCCGGATGGGAAGACATTTCTGTACACGCAGGTGGATCAGAGCGAGACCGATATCATGATGGTGGACGGGTTCCGGTAGGCTAGAGGGCCGGCAGTTACCGTCCGATATCCTCGTTCCATAGGGTGGGATTTGAGAGAATGAACTCGCGCATCATCCGGATGCATTCCTCATCCTGGAGAACTTCGACCTGGATTCCTTGGCTCCGCATGTATTCTTCGGCTCCAAGGAACGTTGTATTCTCTCCTACCACCACGCGCGGGATGCTGTAGAGCACGACCGCGCCGCTGCACATGGGGCACGGGGAGAGTGTCGAATAGAGGGTGCATTCGCGGTAGACGCGCGCGGGCAGGCGTCCGGCATTCCGCAGGCAGTTCATCTCTCCGTGATCGATGGGGCTTCCCGT
>JADLBG010000481.1 GCA_020847895.1 Bryobacterales bacterium | reverse complement strand
TACGCGGCCCAACTCGCCTTCAGTACCTGGTGGCTGAACCGCTTCCGTTTCGGACCGTTCGAGTGGGTGTGGCGGTCGCTGACATATGGATACCGTCAACCGATGATGGGTCCAGCGGCGCGGGCTTAACCTCCACCACCCAGTCCCACACCGGTAATACGCTCCCGTCCTTCAACAGCACACCTTGGCGGTTCACCGGGCACTCCCCTTCATATCCGGTGAACACAACCGACAGCGCCTCGACCCCCGTCTCTTCCATCGGCGTCACCTCGCCCGCGTCGCTGCGCCCGTTCTGGTTGCGGTCAAACCACAGCGCGAGCCCGGCGAGTTCTCTTCCCCGCAGCCAGCCGTCCCGGTTGTCGTCCAAAGCGTCCAGTGCCTGAAATCCGTTCGTCCAGAACATCCACCACGTGACCGTTCCGAAAAGCTGGCGGCCGCTGGTCACTACCCCGGAATGTTGCGGGTCCCACACGAGCAGCGCCGCCTCCGGGCGAAGCCACGGGTAGAGTTGCGGGCGGCCCGTTCCATCAAGGTCGAACGCAACTGCGCGCTCCGGCGCCAGAAGCTGCCGGAGCGAATCCTTCGGCCGCGGGGAAAGCACGATCGGAGTGATGGGCCCCTGGGGAAGCCTCCGCAGCGACGCCAAACCTGCTTCCATTGCCGGCATGTTGGCGGATTCCACTTTCGTCGCGCCGCGCTCCTTCACCAGCTGCAGATACGAATTTCCCGCCTCGTAGCTGACAAGCGAGCCGATCCCCATCAACGGCTGCGCCTTCAGTTTCCGGTCCGTATCGATAGAGAGGTGGTAGGCGGTGAGGTAGTGCGCGATCGCCATGCCTTTCCACTGCCCGCTGATCGCCTTCTCCGAAGCATCCTGCCGGGCTGCTTGCAGGTCCGTCAGCAGGCGGTTCGCGGCGGCGAAGGACGCCGCGTCTTCATAAAGACACGCCAATCCTAATTCATACAACCCGTTCCCAGAGTCGAGTTCGATAGCGCGCTTCAAATTATCCAGGCCTTGGCGCAGATGCGGCAGACGCTGTGATTCCGGAAGTTGAGGCCCGCTGTCGCCTCTCGCCGCCCACAGGCTTGCGCGGCCCGGTTGAAAGCCATTGTAGGGTTGCGGCGGCCGGCCATTACGGGGGAAATATGCGAGGCTCGTCCGGCGCAGCGAAAACGCCAGGTAGTGAATGCGTCCCAACGCGTAGTAGCCGGATGCGTCCCCCGGGTGGCTGCGCACATACGCCTGCACGTTCCCGATCAGCCGCTCCACCGGCGCGCTGCTGCCTGGTCCGGCGAATGTCGCCCACAAAACAGATGCTCCGCCTACGATTAGGCTTGTAACGCGATACCCTATGTCTGTACCCATGCGTATCCTGCTATCCCTGGCGATCATCCTAGCGCTGTTTTCCTCCGCCTGCTCCAAATCAGGCTCGAAGCCCCTCACTCCCGAAGAGGAGATGAAGACCATCAAGCTGAGCGAGGACTTTCACGTCGAACTCTTCGCTTCCGAACCGATGGTGGTGGACCCCGTCGACATGGTCTTCGACGAATATGGACGCGCGTTTGTGGCGGACATGCTCGACCTTCCCTACGACCAGCCCCAAGGCAAGCCCGCGCGCTCGCGCATCGTCATGCTCGAGGACACCGACGGCGACGGCCGCGCCGACAAGAGTACAATCTTCGCCGAGGACGTCCCGCAGGTCAGCGGGCTGATGGTGTGGGACGGCGGCCTGATTGTGCCCGCCTCGCCGAATATCTACTACATGAAGGACACCAACGGGGACGGCAAGGCGGACGTGCGCGAGGTGCTGTTTACGGGCTTCTATCATGGGAACCCGGAAGCGCAGGTGTCCAATCCGCGGCTCGGCATCGACAACTGGATCTACTTCTCGAACACCGGCAACGCCGGCCGCATCACCTCGCCCAAGTGGCCGCAACTACCCCCGGTGGAGGTGCGCGGCGGCGACTTCCGGTTCCATCCCATACGCCATGTGGATGAGATCGCCTCGGGAGCGACGCAGTACGGCATGACGTTCGATGATTGGGGCAATCGCTTCATCTCGCAGAACACCACCCATCTGCGGCATGTCGTGGCGCCGATGAACTACCTGCTGCGCGCGCCGCTGCTCGACGTGCCCTCCGTGAATCACGATCCCTACGGCAAGCGGGAGCGGCTGATGTACCCCATCAGCCAGCCGGAAAACTGGCGCGTCGAGAGGACGAAGGTCCGCCAACAGCGCTATGACGAAACCAAGAGCGGCCGCGTCGAGTATGCCGCGGGCCACATCACCGGCGCCACGGGCGGCACCATCTACAACGGCGACGCCTGGCCCGAGCAATATCGCGGCCGCATCTTCACGGGCGATGTCAGCGGCAACCTGGTTCGCGAAGACATCCTCACCCCCGACGGCGTGACGTTCTCCGCGCGCCCCTCCAAGGACGGCGTCGAATTCCTCGCTTCCTCGCACCAGTGGTTCCGCCCCACGAACTTCGCCAACGCGCCGGACGGCAATCTCTACCTGATGGACATGTACCGCCAGACCATCGAAACGCCGCTTTCCATCCCCGAAGACATCCAGCGGCGCTTCAAACTCGATTTCTACCGCGGCGACAACATGGGCCGCATCTACCGCATCGTTTCCAACACGCCGCGGGTGAAGCGCGCGTTGAGAGTGAACCTGGGCAAAATGAGCAGCGCCGAACTGGTGCGCGAATTGGAAAACGAGAACGGCTGGAACCGGCAGACCGCCAGGCGCCTGTTGCTCGAGCGGCAGGATAAGAGCGTCGCCCCGCAACTGCGGGAGATGGCGGCAAAGAGCGCGAAGCCCGTGGCGCGGTTGCTGGCGTTGTGGGCGCTCGAAGGCGCCGGCGCGCTCGACGAAACCGTCGTGCTCGCGGCTTTGCAGGACGCCCACTCCGGCATTCGCGAAAATGCCATCAAGATCAGCGAATCCCTTCCGCAGACGCCGAAACTCGAGAAAGCGCTGGTCGCGAAGGCCAATGACGCGGAGGTCCGGGTGCTGTTCCAACTCGCCTTCACTCTGGGAAACTACAAGTCGCCGCAGGCGCGCCAGGCGATCGTGCAGATTGCCGCCGCGCATGGCGACGATCAATGGTTCCGGATTGCGGCCCTCAGTTCCGCCGCTGATTGGCCGGGTGACTTCCTTTCGATGCTCCTCACGCGCAAGGAAACATCGTGGCAGAGGCCGGAAATGCTCCGCTCCCTCGGCTCCCTGATCGGCGCTCGCCTGAAGCCGCCCGAGATGAACAAATTCCTTGCCGATGCGGTCCGCCTGAAGGTCCCCTCCGCGGCGCTGGAAGGCCTCGCCCGCGGCCTGGATATGAGCCGCGGCGCAAATCTCCCCATCCAGGAAACAGCGCTCTCCCGGTTCCTTGCAGCCAAGGAGGCGTCCGAACGGCGGGCAGCCTGGAGCATTGCCAGCCACACCGGCGACACGGCTCTCTTTGCCCGTGCCGCCAAGGAAGCTTTCGACGAGAAGTTTTCGCTGGAGGATCGCGCCGCGGCGCTCTACGCCCTTCGCGGAGCGAAATTCGAAACTGCCTTCCCCGTGCTCAAGAAAGTGCTCGACACCCACGCGCCCGCCGTGCTCCAGAGCGCCTCCATCGATTCCCTCGCTGCCTTCCGTAACGCCGAGGTGGGCCAGACGATCCTCGCCGGATGGAAAGCCTTTCCTCCGGAGGCTCGCGTGAGGGCCGCGGGCGCCATGCTGACGCAGCGGGACCGTATCCCGGCGTTTCTCGATGCGCTGGAAAAGGGCGCCGTCGAGCCGGCCATGATCGAAATCAATGCCCGCAACCGGCTGCTCGAAGACAAGGACCCGGCCATCGCCGCCCGCGCCAAAAAAGTGTTTGCCAGCGCCTCTTCCGATCGCGAGAAGGTGGTTGCGGCGTTCCAGGATGTATTGACGATGAACGGCGACCCGGGCCGCGGCAAGAAGGTATTTGAGGATGCCTGTGCCCGCTGCCACAGCCCGCGCGTCAAGGGCGGCCGCATCGGCCCCGATCTTTCCGGCGTGAACAACAAGACTCGCGAGGAACTGCTCGAGGCCATTCTCAATCCCAGCCGCAGCGTCGAACCGCGGTTTGTCAACTACATCGTCACCACCAAGGACGGACAGATGTTTGACGGCGTGCTGGGCAGCGAGACGCCAGGCTCCATTACGCTGCGCGGCGGATCGGAAGAGGACGTCACTATCCTGCGCGGCAACATCGAAGAGATCCGCGCCTCGAACATTTCCCTCATGCCGGAAGATCTCGAGAAAACGGTCAACAAGCAGGGCTTGGCGGACGTCATCGCCTACTTGCGCGCCGGCTTGTAAGCCCCTTTTATCCGTGCTGGCAGCGCGGACAAAAGTGCGTCCCGCGCTGCCCCACGACAATGCGCCGGATGGGTGTTCCGCATACTGTGCAGGGCATTCCCTCTTTGCCGTAAACCAGGTGCATCCGCTGGAATCCGCCGCGTTCGCCGGAGGCGTCCACGTAATCGGATATCGAGGAGCCGCGGTGTTCAATGGCAAGCCGCAACACCTGCTGCATGGCCGCGTGCAGCGCCAGGGCGCGTTTTCTGCCGAGCCGCGCCGCGATGGCGAGCGGATGAACGCCCGCGCGGAAGAGCGTCTCGTCGACGTAGATATTGCCGAGGCCCCGGAGAAACTGCTGGTTGAGCAGCAGCGGCTTCACACGCCCGCGGCGTGAACGCAGACGGGCAGCGAACTCTTCCGCGGTGATCACCAGCGGCTCCGGCCCCAGCCGCGCCAGCCGTCCGGGCAATTCCGGGCTCCAATGGATGCGGCCGAACTGCCGGATATCGTCATAGAGCAACTCTCCGTCATCGAGCGTGAAGACCACCCGCGTGTACGGCGTGCGCGGCCCCTCGAGCAGCAGTTTCCCCGTCATTCCCAGGTGAATCGTCAGCATCCCGCCGCCGCACTCGAAGACGATGTTCTTCCCATGCCGCCGCAGATCCAGAATCTGCTCGCCGGCAAGACCTTCGATCGGTGTCTTCACCACCAATGGACCCACCACCTGAACAGCGGTCACACGCCGCCCCCGTAACCGCGGAGCCAGGCCGCGAACAATGGTTTCGACTTCGGGAAGTTCAGGCACCTACGGTAGATCGACCAGGATATCGTCGCCATCCACCCGCACCGGAAACGTTTGCAATTGAATGCCCGGATTATAGTCGTGCCGCCCCGTGGTGCAATCAAATTCCCATGCATGCCAAGGGCAGACCACCACGTTCCCGTGCAACGCCCCCTGGCCGAGCGAGCCGCCTCTATGCGGACACACCCCGTCCACGGCGTGGAACACGCCATCCACGTTGCACAGCGCCAGTTGTTTGCCGTCAATAATCACTTCCGTGAGGCCGCCGGGCGGCAGTTGCCCCACGGTGCAGACAGGTCGGAAGGCCATACTACAATTAACCTACCATGCGTTTGATTGCCTTCCTTCTCCTTCTCACTTCGTTCTTCCACGCAGGCTGCCGGCGTGAGACAAAACGAGTGGTCGGGGTGGTCCCCAAAGGAGCGAATCACATCTTCTGGCAGACCGTCCACGCCGGAGCCATCAAGGCCGCGCGGGAGTACGGTTTCGAAGTCGAATGGAACGCTCCCACGCTCGAAATCGATTCCAGCCGCCAGATCGAGATCGTCGAATCGATGGTCAACCGCCGCCTGGCGGGCATCGTGCTTGCACCGGTGGATAAGAAAGCGCTGGTGGGCGTGGTGGACCGCGCCGCCAAGGCCGGCGTCCCCGTGTCCATCTTCGATTCCGTCATCGACACCGGCAATCGCATCTCCTTCGTCGCCACCAACAACGAAGAAGGCGGGCGCATGGCCGCCCGCCGCATGGGCGAAGTGCTCGGCGGCAAAGGAAAGGTGGTCGTCATCGGTTTCATGCCGGGCAGCGCCTCCACCATGGAGCGCGAGCACGGTTTCCAGGATGAGATCCGCGCGAAGTTCCCCGGCATCGATATCCTCGGCCTTCAGTTCGGCATGGCCGACCGCGCCAAGGCGATGGCCGTCACCGAAAACGTGCTCACCGCGCACCCCGATCTGGCCGGACTGTTCGCGGACAATGAATCGAGTTCCGCCGGAGCCGTCCAGGCGCTCAAGTCGCGCAACGCGAAGGGCGTGAAGATGGTCGCCTTCGACGCCTCGGACCAGTTGCTCGCCGAC
>JADLBG010000480.1 GCA_020847895.1 Bryobacterales bacterium | reverse complement strand
CGATCGGAATCGGACAACGATTCGTTTATCGCGTTACCAAGCTCCTGCATCAAGTCTTTGAGTCGTTCGTCCAAAATGTGCCCCTTTCAGGACGTATCCAGGATAGCACCTTTCCCTAACAGTTCCCACTTGTGAAACCCATCGTAATCTTTATCGGCTGGGACGCTATTTTATTGGATGCCGGGGCAGGGCGGGGGGTTTCCAGGAGGCATCTGATACGATGAAGACACGACACGAATCATGGTAGGAAAAACCAAGCAGTTTCTGAGTTTCGTCCTTCCCGGAGTGATCAAGCCGGTACGCATCCTTTGGAACGAGATGATGGGATTCATCTTCCTTTGCCTGGGGTTGATTCCGATCCCTTCGGCCATCCGCGCATACCGGGATTACGCCGATGGGGATCAAGGTGTGTTCCGCCTGGTTCTGACCGGGATCTTCTGCTCCGTCATGCTGTACTTCGGCGTGAGCTCATTCGTGAAAGCAAAGCGGATTGGAAGGAACTAAGGCTTCCGCATGGCTGTGGACAAGGAAAAGCCGGGCGAGTACCCGTACACGCGCGGCATCTACCGGGACATGTACCGGAGCCGTTTATGGACCATGCGGCAGTATGCGGGGTTCGGAACGGCGGAGGAGAGCAACAAGAGATACCGGTATCTGTTGTCGCAAGGGATCACGGGGCTCAGCGTGGCCTTCGACCTGCCGACGCAGATGGGGATGGATTCGGACCATCCGCTGGCGAAAGGGGAGGTGGGGCGCGTAGGCGTGGCTATCTGCACGCTGGCGGACATGGAACGGCTGTTCGACGGGATTCCGCTCGAGAAGATCACGACGTCGATGACCATCAATTCGACGGCGGCGATTCTGCTGGCGTTTTACGTATTGACGGCGCGGCGGCAGGGGGCCGAAGTACGGCGGCTGTCGGGGACGATTCAGAACGACATTCTGAAGGAGTACATCGCACGGGGGACGTATATTTATCCGCCACGCCCGGCGATGCGGATCATCACGGACGTGTTTGCCTGGGCGGCGGACGAAGCTCCGGAGTGGAATACGATTTCGATCAGCGGTTATCACATTCGCGAGGCGGGGTCGACGTGCGCGCAGGAGGTGGCGTTCACGCTGGCAAACGCGATCGCCTACATCGAGGCGGCGATTGCGGCGGGGCTGGGCGTGGACACGTTCGCGCCACGGCTGTCGTTCTTCTTCAACGTGCACAACAATTTTCTCGAGGAGATCGCGAAGTTCCGGGCGGCGCGGCGGTTGTATGCGCAAATCATGAAGGAGCGGTTCGACGCGCGGCATCCGAAATCGTTGATGATGCGATTCCATGCGCAAACGGCGGGCTCGACGCTGACGGCGCGGCAGGCGGACGTGAACCTGGCGCGGGTATCGATGCAGGCGATGGCGGCTGTGCTGGGTGGGGCGCAGTCGCTGCATACGAACTCGAGGGACGAAGCGCTGGCGCTGCCCACCGAAGAGTCGGCGCGGCTGGCGCTGCGGACACAGCAGATCATCGCATATGAGACGGGCGTGGCGAACGTCGCCGATCCGCTGGGGGGCAGCTATTTCATCGAAGAGTTGACGGACCGGATCGAACACGATGCGCAGGAGTACCTCGAACGGATCGATGCGATGGGCGGAACGCTGAAGGCGATCGAAGCCGGCTACATCCAGAGCGAAATTCAGAGCGCCGCATACGAGTATCAGCGCGAGATTGAGAAGGGGGAGCGCGTGGTGGTGGGTGTAAACCGCTTCCGGAACGCGGAGACGCAGCAGGTCCCCAGGTTCCAGTTGGACCCCGCGGTGGAGCAGCAGCAGATACGGCGGCTCGGGGAAGTGCGAGCGCTGCGCAATGCGAGGCTGGTAACGGACCGGCTGAAGGCGCTCGAGGCGGTGGCGCAAGGTACGGAGAACGTGATGCCGCATATCGTGCACTGCGCGGAGGCGTTCGCGACGGTTGGGGAGATTTCGGACCGGCTGCGGAAGGTATTCGGGGAGTACCGGGAGCAGTAGTGGATTCCGGCAGCGTCAATCGCGGGCAGGGGAACGAGCCGGAAGATGCAGGCTGACGAAAAGTTCATGGAAATGGCCCTCGCGATGGCGCGGGAGGCGGAGCAGGCGGGGGAAGTGCCGGTGGGCGCGGTGCTGTTTCCGGTGGGCGGGGTGGTGGGGCGGGGGTTCAACTCGCCGATTTCACGCCGGGATCCGACGGCGCACGCGGAGATTCTTGCGCTTCGGGAAGCGGCCCGGCGGGCAGGCAATTACCGTCTGGAGGGCACGACGCTATACGTGACGCTGGAACCTTGCGTCATGTGCGCGGGAGCGCTGGTGCAGGCGCGAGTGGCGCGGCTCGTGTTCGGCTCGAGGGATCTGCGTTTTGGCGGTGTGCGGTCGAAGTTCCGGCTGGCGGACAACGAGTTACTGAATCACCGGGTGGAGGTGGCGGAGGGTGTGCTGGCGGTGGAGTGTCTGCGCATGCTGCGGGACTTCTTTGACGAGCGAAGGAAGGCGGCGTCAACGGACGGGAGTGATCTCGCGGATGCGGATGTTGCGGAACATGACGATGCTTGACGGGTCATGGAGTTGGAGGCCGATGGGACCGGTCCTGCCTCGGCGCGGGTCTCCGGCGTGCTGGGAGACCAGCTTGCCGTTGATCTTGACGCGGATACCGCTGTCCCGGGATTCGATTTCCATTTCGTTCCAGTCGTTGCGAATCTGCGCGCCGGGCTTGGCCTCATCGAAGAGGTAGACGCTTCCGCTGAGGTATTTGGCGGTATCGGGCCCCATCCAGATCTGGATCTCGTAGCCGATGTGAGCGGGGGTCTTGTCGGCCACCCACTTGCCGCCGCAGGCGAACCCCGCGCGCGAGGTGTCGCGAATGGAGATGCCGCTATTGCCGCGGTCGCGGGTCCAATATTCGAGGTGGAGATCGAATTCGTGGAAATCCTTGCGCGTATAGAGCCAGGATTGGTGGACGCTGCCGGGGGCGCGCTGGCCGAGGATTGTGCCATCGCGCATCATGCTCCAGAGACCGTCACCGATGACTTCCCATCCGTCCAGATTCCGGGAGTTGGTGAGATTGGTCCAGCCGGCGGCGGGGGCGGCCATCGAGGCGGCTAGCAGGAGCGGGATTGCAAGCTTCACGCGGGCGATTGTATCAATAAAAAGGGCGCGGTGAGCATCCCGCGCCCGTCTTCTAGCTCAGAATAGCGGCGGTTTAAGCGGCCTCTTCCTCGGGAGGCGTCAGTTCCGTCTTGCGAAGCGGCGGACGGATCGGGATCACCTTACGGCCTTTGTGCAGTGGTGATCCCTGCTCGTCTTCGAGTCCCTCGGAGGCAAACTGGCGTTCCTCGTCTCCGGCTTTGGCGATGGCGCGCCATTCGTCCGGGTCCTCATTTCGCGGTGTGCAGCCGAAGTATTCATCGAGCGGGAACAAGGCGTACGGCTTCAATTCGCGGAAGGTACGGCCGAGGGTCTGCTCGATGCGGTAGACGGAGTGGAAGAAATTGCCGCGATCCAGATCGAGCCGCCGGCAGCAGAGCCTCCAATCCGCTCCGAGGAGGAAGTGGAAGCGGAAGAGCTGCCAATCCGCATCATTCAGGGTGCGCTTGCTGACGAGATAGAAATCGGCGATGAATTCCTCGTCCTTCCGGCTCCAGATGTAGCGGCTATTCTTGCCGCCCGTACCCAGGTCGAGGGTAGTCCTGGGAATGTGTTTCTCCTTATGAGTACAGTTACGAAACCGGTTATAACAAATCCGGAATATGGCGCGCAGCACGCAATTACAAGGTTGAATGCCGCCTCTTCGACCAACTCTCATGCCGGAACCGCGGCATGCGGCGCAGTCAACAAGGGCCAGAGCCAGCGTATCTGACCGGGTCCAACGCTTCATGGGTGCAACCTCCTTCAGTCTCGAGCCGCCGGAGCGGGTCCGGCGGCGGCTGAATGTATTCCCATGCTAGAGATTCGGAGAAATAAGTCAATAGGGATAGGGTAAGAGAGGGGAGGAATATCCCCTGGAAAGGGGATTCAACAGGTTCTAACGTATACAAAACGGGAGTGTTGTTCTCCAAGAAAAAATCTCATTAAAAACTCTTTTCCTTGCTCACTGTCTCTGGCAATATAGACATGAGACGGACCTATTTCTATGTGGAATAGGTTTAGTCCTAGGACTATGATTCTGACTTGCCTGCGGCGGCGACTGCTCGAGGATTTGCACCGCCGCATCCACGGCGGTGAGTTCACCGAGCGCGGCCTGGCGCACCGTCTGGGCGTTTCCCAGCCGCACATTCATAACATTCTGAAGGGGGCGCGCACGATGTCGCTGGAGTTGGCGGATCACATCATTGCGGACCTGGAGATTCCGGCCGAAAGGCTTCTCAGCGCGGAGGACCTGCTCAGGATCCATCAGCGGAAATCGGGCTAGCGGCAGGAGTCAGCGCGCTCCCGCCAGGCGGATGATCTCGTCCATGGCGCGGAGGGACATGGCGAAATTCGCCGGTCCATGGCCGAAGTGAGTCTCGAGCCCGAAAAGGCCTCGATAGCCATCGTTGTGCATGGTTTGGAATATCTCGCCCCAAGGCAGTTTGTTCTTCCCGTTCCTGCCGAATAGACCTTCGGCCTTGATCTGAACATTCCAGATGCGATCTTTGGGAAGTTTCCGGTATCCGGCGGGAAAGACATCGGGCTCGAGCACGAGGGAGTTCTGCGGGTCCCAGTTGATGCCAATGGAGGAGGAGGGGAGGAGGACGAGCAGGTCGCGCATTTCCGCGCTGGTGGCCACATTCGTGGCGAATTCGGTTTCGACGAGCAGTTTCATGTTCGCGGACTTCGCGGCCTCGCCCATCTCGCCGATCAGGTCGACCAGACGGGGATAGAGCAAGCGGGGCTGCTGGACGCGCCAGAAGGTAAACGTCCGCAGTTGGCTCGTTCCCAGGATATGCGCGGCTTCGAGGGCGCGCTGCAACCGCTCCTTGCGCGTTCGGTAAAGAATTTCCGGGGTTAGGCGCTGGCGGGCATAGAGGCTTTCGTACCAATCCTCCTTTTCCACCGCGACCGTGCCAGGGAGCGTGTACTTGAGCAACGCGCTGTTGAAAAAGGAGACCTTGATACCTTCCGACGCCAGTCTGGCTGCGATGGACTTCAGTTCCGCGGGCGGCAGGTCATCGAGCATGACGGGGTGACCCGCCTGGATGATGGCCCGCATTTCGAGATGACTCAAATGATACCGGCGCGCGAAGGAAATCCACTCTTCGAGCGTGTCGCCGGCTTCATCGGCGATGATGGCGAGACGCGACCTGTCAAAGGCGGAGGCATGGAGCAGGCTCGAACCAAGGGCCGCGGCGAGAAAGCGACGCCGGTGGCAGAACACTCCCGCCTACTTTCCTTCTTTCGCCACGCGAACTTTGGCGTTATCCAGTTTCTTCTGGATCTTGGCGACCGATTGCGGCTCGTATTCGTTTTTCGGAGTGCCTTCCCACTCCTTGAGGGATCTTTGCCATTCGTTGACGGCTTCTTTCCACTTACCTTGCTTGGAGTAGAGGTCGCCAAGGTGCTCATGAACGGTAGGGTCATTACCCGTGCGCTCGACGGCCTTCTTGAGATACTCTTCCGCTTCATCGAGGCGGTCCAGGCGGTAGAGGACCCAACCTAGGCTATCGAGGTAGGCGCCGTTGTTCGGCTCCTGGTCCACGGCCTTCCTGATCATTTCGTGGGCTTCCGGGAGGCGAACGCCGCGATCGGCGAGCATATAGCCTAGGTAGTTGAGCGCGGAGGCGCTGGTGGGGTTGAGAGCGAGAACTTTGCGAAATTCGGCCTCGGCGAGGTCAAATTTCTTATTTTTTTCAAGCATGGCGCCGCGCATGAAGTAGATGTTTTCCTTCTCGTCCTGGTTCTCGGAGAGTTTTTCAGCCTCATCGAGCGCTTTGGCCATTTCCGGATAATTCTTAGTCCGGTCGAAGACCTGGGCGAGAGTGACATATGAATCGCGGTCCTTTTTATCTTTCGCCAGGTCACGGGCGACTTTTTCGGCTTCGGCGGTCTTGCCTGCATCGGCGGCGGCGAAAGCATACATGGCCTGGACGGAACGGTCCTTGGGGTACTTTTCGCGAGCGGTCCGGGCTGCTTCGTAGGCCTTGGGGGTATCGCGAGCCTGGCGGTAGGTTTCGACAATCTGGATTGCGGCGCGGGGCGCGGATTCGTCATCGAGGTCCTGCATCTGCTTGAAAGCGTCGACGGCCTGGGGATACTGCCCGGAGGAGCGGTAAAGGAATCCGAGGCGCTCCATGAGAATGGCGCGATTCGCCTTTTCGCCCGCGTGGTAGCTCTTCTTGGCAGTGGCTACGAGGATGCCCTGCAGGGCTTCGATGGCTTCCGGAGTCTTCCCTTCGGCCTCGAGCAGGTTCACCTGGTTGTACTTGATTTCCAGGCTGTTGGGGTCCAGTTCCTGGGCCTTTTTGGCGGCTTCGCGCGCCTTGTCGAAGTTTCGCTGCTGGCGATAGATTTGAGAGATGCGCAACTGGGCCTGCGCGTCCTTGGGGTCCTCGGAAGCAAGCTGCTGAAAGAGTTCGAGAGATTCATCCAGTTTGTCGGAGAGGAGGAGGTTCTGGGCGAGTCCGCGCTTGACTTCGGCATTGCCGGGCGACATCTCGAGGGCCTTGCGGAGGGTGGCGGCGGCATTGGTGTAGTCGCGCAGTTGCTCGTAGGCGGCGGCAAGGGCGGCCAAGGTGCGAACCGAGGGATTCTTTTCCGTGGCCTTCTTGAGCAAGTCCGCGGCGCTCTTGGTATCGCCTACATCGGCGTAGACCATGGCCAGGCCGGTGAGGGCTTCTTCGTTATTGGGATCAAGTTCCAGAGCGTGTTTGTAGGCCTTCTCGGATTCAGGGGAGTTCTGAGCCACCTTGTACAGGCGCCCAAGCATGAGGTAGGTGGATGAATCATTGGGCGCCTTTTCGGCGATCCTGGTGTATTGTTCGATGGCCTTCTTGAGCATCTCCTCATTCACGCGGTTGTTCTGCGTGTCGCCGATGAGACGGGTGTAGATGCGGCCGAGAACACGGCGCAAGTTCAAATCATCGGGATTCTGCTTGAGCGCCTCTTCGGTCTCGAGGACCGCATCGCGGATTTTTCCGGACTGAATGTAGAGTTCGGCGAGTTCCT
>JADLBG010000479.1 GCA_020847895.1 Bryobacterales bacterium | reverse complement strand
GTCGGGTCATTGGCGAAATACTGCTTCAGATACACCGGCAACAGGGCGGCCTGCCAGTCATGGCAGTGAATGATGTTCGGACGGAACAGGTGGCGCGCCACGCCGAGCCCCGCATGGCACAGCGCGGCGAACCGTGTGAAGTTGTCCCAGTAATCGACTCCGCCGGAAGAGTACAGGCCGTCCCGGTCAAAGAAAGCGGGCGCGTCGACCAGGTAGTAGGTGACGCCCTTCCGCTCCAGGGAGTAGATATCAGCCGTGTACCGTCCCGGCCCGATCCACAACGGCATGTTCTCCCGCACGCAGCGCGCGCCATCAAGCGGAACCATCCGGTAGCGCGGCAGCACCACTGCAACCTCTTCTCCGCGCGCGGCGAGCGCCGGCGGCAACGCGCCCAGCACGTCGGCCAAGCCTCCCGTCTTCGAGAAAGGCGTGGCCTCCGAGGCTACCATCAGAATTCGAGACATGTCGAAGAGATTGTACCGATACGCGCCCCTCCGGTGCCGGTACGCCCGCTTCGTCGCGAGCCGTTATAATACCTTCAGTTGGAGGTTGCCATGAATAGATGCTGTCTGGGCCTGATCTGCCTTGTACTCGCCATGCTTCCGCTGAGCGCCCAGGAGCGTAAGCGCCGCGTGGCCGTAGTGAACTTCGATTACTCCACCGTTTCCAATTACGTGTACTCCATCTTCAATACCAACGTGGATATCGGCAAGGGCGTGGCCGACCTCATGGTGGATCAGCTTGTCGCCGACGGCGCCTTCCAGGTCTATGAGCGCAAGGCGATGGAAAAAATCCTCGCCGAGCAGAACTTCTCCAACAGCGACCGTGCCAACCCCACCTCGGCGGCGCGCATCGGGCAGTTGATCGGCGTCGACGCCATCATCATGGGCAGCATCACTCAATTCGGCCGCGATGACAAGAAGACGGAAATCGGCGCCATCGGACGCGTCACCGGGCGTTACGGCATCAGCGGCATCGGCAAGAAGGAATCGAAAGCCGTCGTAGGCATCAGCGCGCGTATCGTGAATGTCGATACGGGCGAGGTGGTGGTCACCGCCAGCGGCAACGGCGAATCCAGCCGTTCCGGCACCGCCCTGCTTGGCTCCGGCGGGGGCACCAGCGGCTCCGGCGGCGGCTATGCCGATATGACCAGCAGTAACTTCGCCGGTACTCTCATCGGCGAAGCCGTAAAGAAAGCGGTGGTTTCCACCACCAGGCAATTAGACTCCTCGGCAGGCCGCGTCCCCATTCGCACCATCCGCCTCCAGGGCCTCGTCGCCGATTTCAGCGGCGGCGTCATCATCATCAACATCGGCGGCAAGGCCGGCGTCAAGGTGGGCGACAAGTTCGAAATCGCCCGTCCCGGCCGCGAGATCACCGATCCGGCCACCGGCCGCGTGATCAAGCGCATCACGGACCACCTCGGCGAAATTGTGATCACGCAGGTGGACGAGCTTTCCGCCACCGGCAAGTTCACCGGCTCCGGCGACCCGCGCGCCGGCGACATGGCGCGCACCCCCGAAAACTAAAGACAAAGGACTCCCCATGCAATTCCCCGTCGGCCAGCGCGTCGGCGACTACGAGATCGTCGAGATCCTTGGCGCCGGCGGTATGGGCAAGGTATACAAGGTCCGCAACGTCCTCTCCGACCGCATCGAAGCGATGAAGGTGCTGCTGCCCGATCTGCAGGGCGACTCGCAACTCGCCGACCGCTTCCTTCGCGAGATCAAGGTGCAGGCGAGCCTCACCCATCCCAATATTGCCGGACTCCACACGGCGCTCACTTTCGAGAATCAACTCCTCATGGTGATGGAGTTCATCGACGGCATGTCCGTCGAGCAGATGATCGAGAATGGCCCGCTCCCGCTTCCGCGGGCTCTCGACTACATCATCCAGGTATTGCAGGCCCTCGGCTACGCGCACTCGCGCGGCGTCATTCATCGCGACATCAAGCCCGCCAACATGATGGTGACGCGCGACGGCGTGGTGAAGCTGATGGACTTCGGCATCGCCAAGATGCGTGCTGATAAACGCCTGACGCAAACGGGCCACACGGTCGGATCGCTGTTCTATATGTCGCCCGAGCAGATCCGCGGCGATCGCGAACTCGACCCGCGCGCCGACCTCTACTCGCTCGGCGTGGCGCTCTACGAGATCACCACCGGAAAGCGGCCCTTCGAAGGAAACAGCGACTTCAGCATCATGGCCGCGCACCTTCAGCAGAACCCCGTGCCGCCCATTCAAGTGGACCCGTCGCTTCCGGAGATGCTGAACGAGATCATCCTCATGTCGATTGCGAAGGACCCGGCAGGGCGCTTCCAATCGGCGGACGCCTTCCGCAACGCGCTGACAAATGTTCTCGGCGGCATTCCAGGGGCGGTGACCTCGAAGCCCGCCGCGCAGACGGCGGTTCCGCCGCCTGCCGCCGCGCCGCCGCCTCCCGCGCAGCCCCTGGCCCCGCAAGCGCCGCCGCCCGCAAGATCGAACCGCGGGATTTACATGGCCCTCGGCTCGCTGGTCACCGTCGGTGTGCTTGCCATTGCGGCATTCCAGATTCCGAAGTGGTTCGGAACCAAGGCCGCGGGCGGGCAGCAGCCTCCCGCCGTCGAGCAGCCCCAACAGGCGCCGCCTCCTGTTCAACAGCAGCCACAGCAACAGGCAGAGGCGCCGCAAGTCACGGCGCCGGCTTCGGAAAAGCCGCCGGAAGCAAGGCCGCAAAACATTCCGCTGACGCAAGCGCAGCCACCGGTCAGGCAGCAGCCCGCACAACGGCAGGTAGCCGACGTGACACCGCCGCCGCAGCAGCCCGCTCCGCCGCCGCAACAGCAGCCGGCGGCGCCGCGCCCCGTCGAACCGCCGCCTCCCGCACAGACTCAGCCGGCCAACACGGCAGCGCCGGTGAACGCCGCCGAACTGGATGCCGTTCGCGAACGAATGATGAAACTCGCCACCCGTGTCGGAGCCGTGCAGGCCAAGGCCAGGCGCATCGAATCCGAACAGCGCTCTCAAGGGCTCGGCATGCGCTCCGATGTCGTTTCCGGCATTGGGCGCATGACCTTCTTCATGGATGAAGTCGAGAAGAACCTCAACAACGGAAACGCTGCCGCGGCCAAGTCCGCTCTGCAAAAGGCCGACCGCGAAACGGAAACACTGGAGCGGATTCTCGGAATTATCTAACCTCAACCCCGCCGGATTCCTGTAACGAACGATTCCGATTCTTCACTATTCACTGTCCGGGTAGGCGGCGCCAACCGCGCTGTCAGTAGGTAGTGCTTGTTGCATTCCGTCAGGAGTTGAGAATGCGATTCAGAACTCTCATCGTTTCGTTGTTAATACCCGCAACCGCCGCCCTCGCTGATCCAAACCCGGCAACATCCGCCTCATGGATGACGTGCTCGCCTGCTTTCCGGAGCACTACCGCGGCGATCTCGACCTGACGGTTTGCCGCTCGATCATCCTGGCCGAAGAGATCAAACGAAGGCGCCCCGGCTGTCGTATCGTTTCGAATGCCCGCGCGGCCACTCTTGAATTCCGCATGATCCTCATTGATTGAGGCCCGCCATTCACGGCCTCGAGAAACGGAAACACTGGAGCGGATTCTCGGAATTATCTAACCGCCCAAGGCTGCGCGTAGCCCGGCCGGTTGACGAACAGACGCATGCCCAATTCGAGACGGATGGAGGTGGCGGGCGGGAGTTCGACCGTCAGCCACGTTCCCTTTTGGGGAGAGGTGAACTCATGCTGTCCGTAAGCCCCGGCTTCAATGATGACGCGGCGCGTGTGGGCCGCGCTGGTGTTGACCAGCCGGACAACAGTACGATCCGAGGTTAGTTTCTCCACCAGCGCCGCGATATCTTCCGGAAGACCGGGGCGCTTGCGGTCCGCATCGTAGTATCGCACCCGCGCCATCAAGAGCCCGCCATTAAAGGAAAGATCGGGCGCGCCGGTGGTCATCTGGGCCAAGCCGTTAGTGAAGACGGGGTTCTGCTCGGTGACGGTCTGGCTCTTCCATTCGTGCTCATACGTCCCGCCGCGGATGCGTTCGAGGTTGCGGACGACCTGGCGGTACTCGGCCGAGAGCACTTTCTCGGGCCAATCCGGGTTGTCCCCAGCGAGGTAGAGCAGATGCGGAGCTTCGTTGTGCCGGTTCTGGTTGCGGTGGGTAATGTTGTCCTCCACCTTGCGCCAGTCGATGGGAGAACCATCCGGCCGCCAGACTTCCTCTCCGGGCTTGGGCGGATTCGGGCTTTGCGCATAAGCATAAGGACGCGGCCCGCTGCGCGCGTTCTTCAGCACGCGCTGGATGCGATCCCAATCCTCCGCCTCCATCGAGAGGTTCCACAGATGGCTGAGAATGTACGGCTCCAATGGACGGAAGTCTTCCCATCCGTTCGGGCCCACGCGGTAGGGCACCAGCAGATTGCCGTCCACCATGCGGGCGCGGCTCAACAGCACGTCCACTTGTGAGCGCAGCAGGTCGAGATACTTCCTGTCGCCGCTCAGCAGGTACGCCGATTCCGTCGCGGTGATGAGGGCGTTGAACATGATCTCGATGGAATAGCGGCTGTTCCAACCGAACTGGCCGCCCCACCACTGGCCCCCGCGATACTCGCCGGCCTTGCCGCTCAGGCCGACGTTATCGGGGATGATGCCGTTGTTCGCGCGGATGCGCTCCATCCAACCATCCACATACTCGAGCACCCAGCGCTTGTACTTTTCATCGCCGGTGAGCAGATAGGCGTGCGTGACGAGGCCGGTGACGGCAAGGTTGCCGGGCACATCGCCCCGGCAGATGATTTCGTCGAACAGCGGCTGCAGGTCCGCCACGCGCGCGGCGTCCACTTGCTTCACCCGCGGATAGAGGCTGGCATGCCCGTAAATCAACATGTAGGAGCCATCCTCGTGGAAGCTGGGTCCCTCGCTGCCGGTCCAGGGCGAGCGCAGGATGTGATGCGTGGGATCGTAGTTGGGCGCGGCCGGGTCCTCGTTCAGATAGAAGCCGGCGAAGCGGCGCGCGCGGAGCACATTCTCGGGGATGGCGGGATCAGCGAGAGCGAAGTTTTGAAAGCTGACGTATCCCTCGCTCAGGTGAAGCATGTCGTAATGCTTGACGAACTCCAGGCGGACCGCGCCACGCTCGTACGTCCAGCGCCGCGTGGTTCCGTTCCAGCCTTCGATGCTCCTGTCGAACACCGTGCGCCCGCCGCCGAGGGCGTAGAACAGCGGCCAGTTGCCGAACGTCTCGTAATCGTCGTCGATCTTGCCGCCCTTCTTCAAAACGCCTCCAGGCAGCGTGAAGGCGCGCCAGAACTCGTCCGCCGCGCTGTTCATGGCGCCGATGAGATGACGCTGCAGGACGGCCCAGGCAGGCGGCGCGCCGCGTTCGGAGGCGTGAATCACGGGATCGGCCGTCTGACCGCAGGACAGGCGGCCGGCAAGGAACAACATCAGGAGCGCGCGCGGCATTTGGTCCTCATCGTATCCTATTGCCGTGACCGGCTCTACTGACGCCGCACCACGCCCCACATCTGCCCCCCGTGCCCCTTGTTGTCCCAATAACCGGCGTAGTGCCCTCTGTAGAAGAGCACGCGCGCGGTGAACGTGCCGAGACCGGGGATGGTTGTGCCGGTCAGCGTGATCACCGGCGTGTCTCCGGCCCACTTCACCGTGACGGGGATAGGAATGGTGACATCGTGGGTTCCATACTGGATGCGCGAGTGGATAAGCCAGGTGTCGCCGGAGAGCTTCGAGGCTTTCGAGATGGTGTAGTGGTCCTCGGAGATGCGATCGCCGGTTTGGAACTTGCCGGAAAGCACGGCTCCGGTGAGCATCTGGCTGAATTCCCTCTCGAGGCGGGCGGTTTCCGCCGCCGGGTCCCGGCGGGAGCAGGAGGCAAGCGCGAGGGCCATGAGCAGCGGGAGAACCGTGCGCGGCATCCCGCCATTGTGACATAGCCGGCTGGTACAATCCCTTACGTCATGAACCGGCGAAGCTTTCTCCACGCCGCGGGCGCCCTGGCGGCGGCTCCGGCGGCGCGCACACAGCCCTCGCGGCGCAACATCGTGTTCATTCTGGCCGACGATCACCGCTACGATTTCATCGGCGCGCTGGGGCATCCGTGGCTTAACGGGCACACGCCGAACATGGACCGGATGGCGCGGCGCGGAGTGCATTTCGCCAACGCCTTCGTCACCTCGTCGCTGTGCTCGCCCAGCCGCGCGTCGATTCTCACCGGCCAGTACATGCACCAGCACAAGGTGTTCGACAACTTCTCGCCGCTCGATGCGAAGACCCCGACGTTTCCGCAGTTGCTGCGCGAGAGCGGCTATAAGACGGCATTCCTCGGCAAGTGGCATATGGGCGGAGAGAGCGACGCGCCGCAGCCGGGCTTCGATCACTGGCTGAGTTTCCGCGGGCAGGGCGAGTACACGGATCCGGAGATGAATCGCGACGGCGTGCGCGAGCGCGTGCCGGGGAACATGACCGACATTCTCACCGCGGATGCGCGCCGCTTCATTCGCGACAACGCGTCACGGCCATTCTGCCTGTATCTTTCGCACAAGGCGGTGCATGCGCCGTTCCATCCGCCGGACCGCCACGCCAACCTCTTCGAGGGGCTGACAGTACCGCGTCCAAAGACGATGCTCTACAAGGAGGAATATTACCGCCAGTGGCCGGAGTGGGTGCGCAGGCGGCGTCCCACGCGTCACGGGGTGGATGGAATGCTCGACAGCGATGAGCCGTTCGACCGGCACTACCGTAAGTATTGCCAGTGCCTGATTGGCATTGATGAGAGCGTCGGGCAGGTCTTCGAGGAACTGGAATCGCGCAAGCTGCTCGAGGACACGCTGGTGGTCTACATGGGGGACAACGGCTACATGTGGGGCGAGCATGGCTTGATTGACAAACGGGCGATGTATGAAGCGTCCATTCGTGTGCCGCTGCTGGCGCACTGTCCCGCGCTGTTCGGGACGGCGGGGCGGCGAGTGGAGGCAATGGCGCTGAACCTCGACATCGGCCCGACGTTTCTCGAGGCAGCGGGAAGAAAGCCGCCGTCCACCATGCAGGGCCGCTCGCTGCTTGGGCCCGGCGCGGGCAGGGCGCCGGAGAACTGGCGCAAGGAGTTCTTCTACCATTACGCCTGGGAGCAGGATTTTCCGTATACGCCGACGATTGCCGGGCTGCGTACGGAGACGCACAGTCTGATGAGTTATCCCGGAGTGTGGGACATTCCGGAACTCTACGATCTGCGGGCGGATCCGGAGCAGATCACGAATCTGCTTGCTGATGCGCGCATCGGATGGCGGATGAGGGGGCGCTATGTGAACCACATCAAAGATCCGCAGGTGAAGAAGTTTGTGGAGGGCTTGCAGGATCGCATGGCGCGGATTCTGGAGGCCACCGGAGGGGATTCGCGGCTGGCGGGCAAGGCAAGCGAAGGCGACAGGTTCGCGTTATAGGCGAGGTGGAAAACCGGCTAGTCCTCCGCCGATACGTAGAGGGTCTGCGTCAGTTTCCCTCCGTTGAACGTGACGGTGAGCGGGACGGCTCCGCTGGGGATTCCGGCGGGGATGACGACGTTGAACTGGTAGAGGCCGACATTGTTCCGCGCCAGGCCCGCAAAGGAAACGACGGCCTCGGTTTCACCGAAGGCGATCTGCACCGAACCGGTGAGGGCGTTGCTCTGCTTGACGATCTCTCCGAAGGGGACATGAGGAGTAACGGCTCCAAAGCCGGCGCCGAAGAGGACGACTGTGTCGCCGGGATGAGCGGGACGGGATCGGACTCCGCCGACGGCGTTATCCGGAAGAGCGTAGCCGGAGCCGTCGAGCAGCGAGGCGCTCACGTACTGTTTGCCGTCCAGGTTGAAGGACGGCGGCGCGTAGAGGGCAGGCTGAGTGGGATCGATGCGCAGAGTGAATGGCGCGCTGGCGCCCGTGATGGTGGTGACCGTGACTGGCTGGTCTCCGGCATCGACGCTCGATGGAACCAGCGCCACTATGGCTCCGGCGCTGATGGAGTTGACCGCGGCAGGCTGACCCGCGACCGTTACGCTGACCCCGTCGAGAGATGTGGGGGCCTTCAAATTGTCAAAATCGGCGGCGGACCAGGAGCGCGCGGTGGCGGCGAGATTCGCGCCGTGGATCTCGATCCAGGACCCCGGGGAAACCGAAGGCAGGGCGCCGTAATCCTGTTTGCCGGTGATGCTGGTGATCACGGGCGGCAGGGCGGAGTCCGCAACGGGGGTCAGCATGCGAACAGCGTTGTTCTGGGTATCGGAGACATAGACATTGTCCGAGGCGTCCACGGCCACCGAGAGGGGGAAATTCAGCGAGGCGTTGGTGGCGGGACCGCCGTCTCCGCTGTATTGGAAGAGGCCGTTTCCGGCAATGGTGCTGATGATTCCGGTGGTGGTGACTTTGCGAATGCGGCTATTCACCGAGTCGGCGATGTAGACATTGCCGGCCGCATCCACCGCCACTCCGGTGGGGTAGTTCAGATCGGCGTGGATTGCCGGGCCGAAGTCACCGGAAAAGCCGGCAATGCCGGTGCCTGCGATGGTCTTGATGTTGCCGTCAGTGGTCACCTCGCGGAGACGATGATTTTCGGTGTCGGCGATGTAGAGATTGCCCGCGGCATCGAAGGCGACATCGGAGGGCGAACTGAGCGAGGCCGAGCCGGCATCGCCGCCGTCCCCGGAAAAGCCGGCGACGCCTTTGCCCACGACGGTGGTGATGTTGCCGGAGGCGACCTTGCGAATGACGTGGTTTCCCTTGTCGGCGATGTAGAGATTGCCCGCGCTGTCGACGGCGACGCCGATGGGGTTACGCAGTTGGCCATTGGTGGCGGCGGTTCCGTCGCCCGTGTAGCCGGCGCCTTGACTGTTGTTTCCGGCGACGGTGGTGATGGCGCCGGATTGCGTGAACTTGCGGACAACCTGATTGCCGCTATCGGAGATGTAGATATTGCCGGAGGAGTCGACCACCACGCCGCTCGGATGGTTCAATGCGGCGCCGGCGGCCGAACCGCCGTCGCCCGAGTAGCCGCTGGATCCGCTGCCGGCGGCGGTGGAGATGGCGCCGCCCGACAAATGGCGGATGCGGTGATTGAACTGGTCGGCGATGTAGAGGCCGCCGGAGCGATCGAGAGCGATGTCATAGGGATTTGAAAGCTGGGCGACGGCGCCCGGGCCGCCATCGCCGGAGTAGCCGGCGGAGCCGTTTCCGGCGAGCGTGGTGATGACGTATCTGGAAGCAGACTGGGCGAAGGCAGCGGGTGCGGCCGCGATGAGGAGGAGGCAGCAGGTGGGTAGGCGCATGATGATGGTTCGCAAGTGGGAAAGCAGTGGGACGCGGCCTGGCGCCGGGTTGTTGCGCGCGAAACGTAAAGTTTCGTTAAGGGGTACGAGGCTGTAAGAGGCCGGAGCCGCGCCCCGGCCGCGGGTCGATCTGATACAGTACCGTGCATATGCAAAGACGAGGCTTTCTCTCGCTATTGGGCGCCGCCCTGGCTCCGGCGAAAACCTATCGTGTGGCCATCATGGGGGCGACGGGGCGTGGGGATTTCGGCCACGACTGGGACGTGGCCTGGAACGGTATGCCCGGGGTGGAAGTGGCGGCGGTTTCCGATGTGGATGAACAAGGGAGGGCGCGCGCCGCGGCGCGGAGCCATGCGCGCAAGACCTATGCCGATTACCGGCGGATGATCGAAACGGAGAAGCCGGACATCGTGACCATTTGCCCGCGCTGGCTCGACCAGCGGGTGGCCATGGCGAAGGCGGCGGCCGAGGCGGGGGCGCACCTGTTGATCGAGAAGCCGCTGGCGCTGAGTTTGGAGGATGCAGACGAGATTGTTTCAGCAGCCGAACGGCATCGGGTCAAGGTGCAGGTGGGACATACGGCGCGGATTGTGCCTGTTACGGCACAGGCGCGCGAGATGATGCGGCGGGGCGAACTGGGGATGCTGATGGAGATGCGGGCGAGGGGAAAGGAAGACAAGCGCGCGGGGGGCGAGGACATGATTGTGCTGGGCACGCACTGCTTTGACCTGATGCGCTACTTTGCGGGAGATCCGCAATGGGTGTTCGCGAGCGTGAATGAGAAGGGCCGCGGCGCGGATCGGGGAATGGCGCGCAAGGCAACGGAGCCGGTGGGGAACGTAGTGGGCGACGACATCGCGGCAATGTTCCGATTTGATGGCGGCGTCCCCGGCTACTTCGGGTCGAAGGCGAACGACGTTCCGCGAAACGACCGTTTCGGCGTAACGCTGTACGGCAGCAAAGGGATGGTGTGTTTGCCGTTAACGGCTGTTCCGAGCGCGCCGCCATATGTGATGCGCGATCCATCGTGGGCCGGCGGCAGGTGGGAGCGAGTGGACTATCCGGCGGGGAAAGCGCCGACGCGCGAAGAGACGAACGCGCTGATGGCCGCGGACTTGATTGAGGCGATCGAGAAAGGGCGGGCGCCGGTATGCAGCGCGCGCGACGCGCGGTGGACCATTGAGATGGTGACAGGGGTGTACCAATCGCACTTCCGCGGCGGGCCGGTGCGTTTTCCGCTGGAGCAGCGGCGGGGAGGGATGCTGTAGTCAGGCTTTCCGGCAGCCCGCCGGCGTTATACTTGGACCGAGGAGTGCGATGACCGCCGTCTTTTCCACCCGAATTGAACTGGATCCCGAAGGCGTCGCTTGGATCGGCGACACGAAGGTGAAGGTCATTGAAGTCGTTCTGGACAAGATCGCCTATGGTTGGAGTCCGGAGGAAATTCACTTTCAACATCCCCATCTGTCGCTGGCCCAAATACGGCGCGCTTACTTACTACTACGAGAATCAGCGCCAAATTGACGCGCAGATCAGAGCCCGGCTCGAGGAAGCCGGCGATCTTGCTGTTCAGGCTTCCGACCCAGAACTCCGTCGGAAGCTGATGGAACGTAAGCGAACGGTTTAGCTTGAAGTTCTACATGGATGTTCATGTGCCGGGCGCCGTGACGATGTCCCTGCGTATGCGGGGCATTGACGTTTTGACGGCACAGGAGGACGGATCCGCGACGCTTGATGACAGCACACTGTTGAAGAGAGCCACGGAACTCGGCCGTATTCTAGTGACCCAGGACGATCTCCTACGAGAGAGGACGAGTTGCGGAAGGTGGCGGTAGCCGCGACCTCACACAGATTACTAAAGGTGATTTCCCAACCCAAACAGGCGAAGTAGGACTTCATCAACGAAGTCAGCGACGAAAAGATGTTGTTCCTGTGGGCTCATCGCAATCCAATTCAGTTCCTCGAAATCAACATCGGTCATGTACCTAAAATTGTGCACAATGCTATTGCGGATCTGAGTGAACAGTTTAACGCGGTTTTGAGAATCCCGGAGTGTGATTCCGAGATGCCTCAGGCACTCTATCAATTTTCGCCGAAACGCTACGCGATTGAGGTGACTCCAAGCATTCGTATCGCATACGTCTTTAACGTTTTCGGAGGCGACGCCCAGGCAAGCGCTCAAGTAATCTTGAATTTTAGGCAGAAACTCGTCTCGTGTTTGACGCCAGTGCTTCTTGCTGATATAGGTAGCTTTCAGGCCAGTTCCTGTCGATTCGATCATCGAGCATAGTGCCTCCATCACCACAACGTATTTCAAGGTTCGGGCTTCAAGGTAATCTATTTGGAGGCGCGCATCGAGCCATGCGTTCACAATTCGATGTTCGCTGTCGTAGGTGAGATGAAAGGACGCTACGCGAGGAAAGCAATCCGAAAAGCTCCTCAGTGGGAGTCTCATCCCTACGTGTTCTGTTGGGTGTACACAAACAAAAAATGTAGTATAGGGCTTAGTTCTTGTACCACCAAATTCAGCCCACACGGGACTCCCATCCTTCGTATAAGCAGTCCGGCAAATCCACTCAATTTTGGTGCCCTGTAGCAGCGACAGCGTTGTGCAAAACTCACGGACCGCATTGTCTAGCTCAACGAAGGACCTCCACTCACCCCTAATGCTCATCACGGAAGTGACTGTGGGCGACCCGGTTTGGCTCAGATGCCACAGTCTGTCAAAGTAATCTTCGAATGCGCTGAGAGTAATCTGGTGATCCCCGGCCTCTAACGTGTACCCTTGTTTTGGATTGATATCATCTGGGAAAACCAGATTGGTGAGGTCCAAACGCAACTCAGTGAAATGGAGCGTCTTTTGACCTAAGGCGGCGAACTGCACCTCGAAGCAATGCCGATCTCCTTTTATCCCAAGATACTGCCTGAGCCTTGTCTGGATCTGCATTCCTCGCGCGATTGAGCCGATGAACGTCCTTCCTCTAAGCCTCTCAGGATTATCCAGTGCTGATATCTGATCAGCCTTACAGTATAGAAACGTAGTACCTGATCCGTACTGCTCAATTTGAACGTTCACTACACCGCCGATCGAAATGCTGTTTTCCTTAGAATCAAATCGACCAGTGGCACACATCACATCTGCGCTGAACTCCATAGGACAATTGAAGTCCATAAACGATTGCGATTGCAACGTGGTAAGGGCGCTCGAAAGTTTTCAGTGAGGCAAAGGTCTTTAGCACGCTGGAACTTAGCCCTTATGGACAACGACCATGTAGCGTGGAGCCAGCTTTCGCCACATCCAGCTTTCGCCACATTTTGTAAGCGCAATTGCCGCTGTTTAGCTATCCGCCAGATCGAGGGCGTGCTCGAAGTCCGCGAGCAGGTCGCGCCAGTCTTCTATGCCGACGGAGATACGCACCAAGCCGTCAGTGACGCCGGCGATTCCCAGTTCCTCTTCGGAGACGGAGGAGTGGGTGGTGGACTTGGGATGGCAGACGAGCGTTTCCACGCCGCCGAGAGAGACGGCATTGCGGGCGAGGTTGAGGTTGCGGAGGAACTCGAAGGCAGCGGGCTTGCCGCCTTTGAGATCGATGGAGATGATGGCTCCGGGGTAAACGCACTGGGTGTCGCGAATGCGCACCTGTTCGAGATCTTCGAATAGCGAAGGGTAGTAGATCCCGTGGATGTTGCGATGCGAGGCGAGACGTTCGGCGATGCGCTGGGCGTTCTTGCCGGCGCGGTTCATGCGCAGAGGCACGGTGGGGAGGCGCGAGTCGAGAATCCAGCACTCATCCGGCTGGAGGATGTTTCCGAACAGTCCGCGTTTGCCCTTGATCTTGCGGATATGCTCGCTGTCGCGGGTGAGGGCGACGCCTCCAAGCATGTCGCTGAAGCCGCCGAGGTACTTGGTGGCGGAATAGAGAACGATGTCGGCTCCGTGGGTGAGCGGGTGCTGGAAGGCGGGGCCGAGGAAGGTGTTGTCCACCATGACCAGAGGGCGCGGGTTGCGCCCGGCGGCGGCGGAGACGGCATCGCGAATGCCGGTCATGACGAGGGTGGGATTGGCGGGGGTCTCGATGAGGACAATCCGCAAGTCCGGCGTGGTGCGGATGGTTTCGGCGAGTTGGGCGGTTTGACCGGCGCGGACGGCAGTGCCGCGGATGCCGAAGGGTTCGAGGAATTCGTGGATAAAGTGCTGAGTGCCGCCGTAGAGAGGCACGGTGTAGACGATGTGGTCGCCGGGATGGGCGAAAGCAAGGATGGAAGTCATGATGGCCGCCATACCGGAATTGAAGGCAGCCGCGGCGTGGGCGCCGGGTTCGAGGGGGATGATCTGTTCCTCGAGGATTTGCGCGTTGGGGTGGTTGAAGCGGCTGTAGATGAGATCGACATGCTCGCCGGGGAGGGCCTGTTCGCGGCCGCCCATGATGGCGAAGGCGCGTTCGGCGGCCTCCGGAGAGGTGAAGACATAGGTGGAACTGCGAAAGACGGCGGGCCGGGCCGAGCCGACGCTGAGGGCGGGATCGAACCCACGAGTCAGGACGGCGGTGTCAGGCCGCACGTAGGGGTTTTTATTTGACATAAAAATATGGTTCCAAGCTGAGTGTAACGCCGTTGGGCGGCGCATGGCAGCCTTAACTCACCGGGCGCCGGCACCCCACAACCTTAGTAGGGGGTTGGGTTGAATCCGTCAGAACAATCGATGGATCAATTAAGAACATCGCCGTATTGGTGAAAAGGGTCCGGGAATCTTATCCTGCAATTGATCAGTTCGCAAAAACCGGCATGACTCCAACAATCAAGCAGGCCAAGAGCCACTACTCCGAGACGGAAGCCGCCGTGGCGCTCGGTGTGTCCGTCGATGAGCTACGTTCCGTGATTCGAAGTCACATTGTCAAAGGGGAAGAAGAGATGGCGAATGTCGCATCGGCGACGTTTCAGCCCTCGGACCTGTTGGTGTTGCGGATGCTTCTGAGCAGACTCCAGGCGGAATCCACCGCGGAAGCCGACGCGGCCGACGGAGTCCGGACCGCAACCGTTTAGGCCTTTCCGCCCACCTTTCTTTCGTGGCCGTGTTCCTCCGCTTCGAGGAAGCCTCGGTGTACAATGGCAATTCCGAGAATCATTCCGAAGGAGGAACTTGTGGCAAAACTTGGATTTCTGGGATTGGGGATCATGGGCTACCCGATGGCGCGGCATCTCATACGCGCGGGGCACGACGTGGCGCTGTGGTCGAACTCGCCGAGCAAGGCGATCAAACTTGCGGGAGAGGAAAACAGCGGCATTGCGTGTGAGACTCCCAAGCAGGTTGCCGCGCACGCCGACATCATTTTCCTGTGCGTGGGAGACACCGAGATGTCCGCCGAGGTGATTACGGGTAAGGATGGGCTCATCGAGGCGCTGAAGCCCGGTGCGACCGTGGTGGATGCGAGCACGGTGGCTCCCAGTCACAGTCTGAAGATGCGTGATGTCCTGAAAGGGAAGGGCGCGCATTTCATGGATGCCCCCTGTACCGGGTCGAAGCCCGGGGCGGAGGGCGGCACGCTGACCTTCATGGTAGGCGGCGACAGGGAAATCTTCGAGAAGGTGAAGCCCTACTTCGAGATCATGGGCAAGCAGTTGTTCTACTGCGGCACGCACAGCATGGGGATGAACGCGAAGTTGACGCAGAACCTGGTGCTGTCGAACATCCTGCAGGCTTTCAACGAGGGTATCGTGTTGAGTACAAAGGCGGGAGTGGACCCGAAGCTGATGCTGGAGATCCTCGACAAGAGCGCCGCCAAGAGCGGGTTGATCAGCTACAAGGCTCCCTTCGTGTTCGCGCGGAACTTCGAGACGAACTTTTCGGTGAAGTGGATGCACAAGGACATCGGGCTGATGCTGGATTCGGGAAAAGATCTGAACGTGCCGCTGCCGCTGACGGCGCTGACGCAGCAGATGTTCCGGGCGGCGATTGCGGAGGGGCATGGGGACGAGGATATCTGCTCTACAATCAAGGTATTAGAGGGATGGACGGGTGTTGAGGTGAAAGACTCCCAAAAATAGTTTTCCGATTTCTGTTGCATTCCAGAATTTCATATTCTATTATTGGAAGTAAGCCGGGGAGGCAACTCCCACCAAAGCGAGACTAACCTCATAAAGACCC
>JADLBG010000478.1 GCA_020847895.1 Bryobacterales bacterium | reverse complement strand
TCGCCGCCGCCGGTGAACCCAAGCGGTTCGTTCTCGTGGAGGCAAGGAATCACAGATTTGACGGCAACCAGCCGGAATTCTTCCGCCAACTCCGGGCGATGATCGAATGGGTGAATTCAACCGAGCGCTAGCGAAAAAGCGCCGCTCGAAGGCGGCTCTGGGCTATGCCGTCGCGGCAGCCTGCCTGGTCTGGGTCTTTTATGACGTGCGCGCGCGAGGCATTCTCGACGCCGTGCGCAACATGCGCTGGAAATGGGTTGCCCTTGCCGTAGCCTTCGACGTGGGCGGCTACGTCTGCCAGGGCAAGCGCTGGGCGCTGCTGCTCCGCCATTGCGGCCCCATCACCACCCTGCGCGCCACCCATGCCATCTACGCCGGGCTTTTCGTCAATGAGATTCTGCCGCTCCGCGCCGGTGAGGCGGTGCGATCGTGGCTGGTGGCCAAATGGCTGAAGACGAGCTTCACCACTGTGTTCTCCTCTCTGCTGGTGGAGCGGTTTCTCGATTCCATCTGGCTGGTGCTGGCCATCGGCCTCACGGTCTGGCTGGTTCCGCTTCCGCGATACCTCGTGGATGCCGAAAAGATCCTCACCGCCCTTGTCCTCGCCGGAGCAACCCTGTTCCTCTATGCCGTGCTCCGCGCCGGTCCCGAAGACGGCGGGGAAGCAAGGTCGGCCGGTCTGCGCCGCCATCTTCGCAACCTCGCCTCGGGCATTGCCTTCATCGGCCGCTCCCGCCTGCTCTATGCCAGTTTCGCCGTCTCCGCCCTCATGCTTGTCTTTCAGGTGCTTTCCTACTGGCTGGTGATGCGCGCCTATGGATTGGATCTTTCGCCGTGGCATGGCGCGGCGGTTTACCTGATTGTCCGGCTGGGAACCATCATTCCCGCCGCCCCTTCCAATATCGGAACCTATCAGTTCTTCACGGTCGCCGGCCTCGCCATCTTCGGTGTCGACAAAACCCTGGCCACGGGATTTTCCATCGTCGTGTTCCTTATTCTCACCGTGCCTCTATGGGCGATCGGGATTTTCGCGTTTACGCGCGCCGGGCTCAGCCTCGGCGCTGTCCGCGCGGGAAAGTTCGGGGCGCAAAGCTGAATGCTCCCTACAGCCCTCATCCTCTCGCTCCTCTGCTGTTCCCTCTTGCCCGCGGAGCCGCGGATTCTGGATATCGTCATCCGCGGGAAACACGTGCGCCTCAGACATTACGCCTCCGCCGCCGGCGCTCCGCGCAAAGTCATCCTCGCTTCCGGAGACGGCGGCTGGAAAGGCTTCGAGAATAAAATGGCATCCACTCTGTCCGCCTGGGGCTATGATGTCTACGGCCTCAACACCCGGGAATACTTGCGCCGCTTCACGCATCAGCCTTCCCTCACCGCCTCGGAAGTGCCGTCAGATTTTCTAACCCTCATCCGGAATGCCGGCGGCTCTCCGGAAAACAAAGTCATCCTCATGGGCTGGTCGGCAGGCGCGGCTCTGGTTGTCCTGGCAGGCGCGGAAGGCAACAAGAGTTCCATCGAAGGGGTGGCCGCCGTGTCCCTTCCCGAATCGGCGTTCCTTGCCTGGCGCTGGTGGAACAGCCTGGCCTTTCTGCCATGCGTCAAGGAGACTGGTCCAACATTCTCCACCCTGCCGTTTGTGCCCGAGGTGGCCCCGCTCCCGCTGATGATCATCCAATCCTCCAAGGATCATTTTGTGCCGGAAAAGGACCGGAATCTCCTCTTCTCCGCGGCCATCCAGCCGCGCCGGAGGATATTTCTTCACGCCGGCGGCCACAGTTTCCCGGGCGCGCGCAAGCGGTTCTTTGAAGAGTTGAAGATCGGGTTGGCATGGGTGCAAGACAAGCGCCGGGACAGCAGACGCTGATCCGGACTCTCGTTAGCCCGTACGCTTCAGTTTCCCGTTTCGCTTCGCCCAGTGTTCCGCTTTGTGGAAAACCCACAGTCCAAACGGCACCAGGATTGCGCCCAGCAGCAATAGCCGCAGCAGGTCCGGCAGGACGCCGGCGAGAGTAGCGGGGCTGCCGCCCTCCAGGCCCAGCAGCCTCCGCGAAGCCCGCAACGCGTAGGTCGCCGGGGAAAACCACGCTACCTTTTGCAGCCAGCCCGGCAGCACGCTCACCGGATAATACACGCCGGAAATCAGCAGCAGCACGCCCTGAAGAATGTTCGTCGCCTCCGCCCCGCGTTCCGGACTCATCACCGGCAGAATCGCGGCAATCAGCCCCAGCCCGACAAAGGCCACGCTGCTTACCACAAGCACCAGCGCGAGCCCCGGAAGTTGCGACCACTGAAACGGAAGGTCGATCACCAGAGCCAGCCCCCCCAGCACGCACACCACCCGGAACAGGCTGTATGTGAGCGCATACAGGCTGACTCCCATCAGGTGGATGAGCCGCGAAACAGGTGCCATGAACGTGTACTCGAGCGTTCCTTCCCACCGCTCGAACGCAATGGACATCGCAATCTCGTTGAACAGCACGGAGAGGAACGTCCACAACAGAGCGCCGATAGTGAGCGTCAGCGTGAGGCGCGCATCATTCGCCGCCACGCCGATGAACGCCACCGTCGCCGCGCTCACCAGAGCATAAAACGTGAACACCACCACCCAGGACCAGTAGCGCCGCGTCAGTTGCCAGTCCCGGTAGAAGAATGCCCAGGTCTGTTGAATGGGGCTGATCATGCTTCCTCCACTGTCTCCTTTTCCTCATCCACAAGCTTCTCTCCGGTCAGCCGGATGAACACGTCGTCGAGATTGACGCAGCCGGCTTTCCGGCGCAACTCGTCGGCCGTGCCCTCGGCTACAAGGCTTCCACCCGCCAGCAGCCCGATGCGCTCGCAGAGCCGTTCTGCCTCTGCCATGTCATGAGACGTCAGCAGAATCGTGGTGCGGTGCTGTTCACGCAGCCGCTCGAGAAATACCTGCACGTCGCGCTTGCTCTTGGGGTCGAGTCCTGTCGTGGGCTCATCGAGCAGCAGCACCGGAGGATTCACCAGCAGAGCGCGGGCGATCGCAATCTTCTGCTGCATGCCCCGGCTCATCTCCTCGAGTGGATCATGGAAGCGGCGGACAGGGAATCCGAGTAGCTCCAGTATTTCCCGCGCGCGCCGCTCCGCTTTCTCCCGGTGGTATCCGTACAGGAACGCCGAATAGAGCAGGTTTTCCTTGGCGGACAGTTTCTTGTAGAAGGCGGCGTCGACGCTCACCCTGCCGACAATCTCACGCACCCGGCGCTCGTCGTCGGGCAGGTGCAGCCCCTCGATCTCCACCGTTCCCCCGTCTTGCAGCAGTAATGTCGAGAGAATACGGATCAGGGTAGACTTGCCTGACCCGTTCGGTCCCAACAGCGCGTAGGCTTCCCCTGAGGCAACCTCGAAGTCCACGCCTTTCAACGCCCATTCCTCGGCGATCCTGCCGCGGAACGGCGAACTTCGCTTCCGGAATACTTTCTTGAGATTGTTGACGCGAATAGACACTCTGGACACGCTCACCTCCAAGGGATCAGGGAACAACTTGCGAGTGGTGTTCAGAGACGCATTGTTCGAGCATAGCACACGCCTCACCCGGCGCAACGCGGAATAATCTGTTACGTCTTCTGTTAGAGGATAGTTGTATGCGCAAGCTGCTCCTGGCCATGCTGCCCGTCTTGCTCCTGGCGGCGAACTTCAAACTCTATCTGAAGGACGGCAACTGGCACCTCGTGCGCG
>JADLBG010000477.1 GCA_020847895.1 Bryobacterales bacterium | reverse complement strand
TGTTGCCGCAGTCGATGGTGACCTGGTTCGGATGGTTCTGGCTGGTGACGGTGGTGAGAACGGTGAGGGCGGGCTCCCAGTCCGTGTATTTCTCCGGACGGTCCTTGCCGCCGATGCCCATGTACAGAGTGTCCATGAACACATACGACCCGGCCTGGAGTTCAGTGAGCCCGATCTCCTTGTCGATATTGTAGGTGCCGGTGCTGCCGCCGGTGATGATGGGAACGTTGAGCCCGTCGCGTTTGCACATCATGGCGGTCTCCACCACGGGTTCCACGTCGTGGTGCGACTTGGCGCGGCGTTTTTCCCAGCCGTGCGTGTGAGAGGCTCCGCCGGCGTAGCCCATGACCCCGCCGAACTTGAGATTCTTCCTGGAATCAATGCGCTTGGCAAGTTCCAACCCGGGCTGACCCGTGGCGTGGCCGGCGCGCGTCAACCCGGAATAGAGGTCAATGAGAACCGTCGGCTTGGTCTTGGCGACGCCCGCCGCCTCGTCGAGCAGGTCCACGGTCATGGGATCATCGGCCACCATCATGAACGAGGGCTCTTTGGCCTGTAGCATGATGCCGCGCCAGATCTGGTTCTTTCCAGCCGGCCCGCGCGTGTACAGTACACCCTTGATTCCCGCCCCTACCATCAACTCCGCCTCGGCGATGGTGGCGCAGCAGATCCCGAGGGAGCCCAAGGCCATCTGTTTCCTGGCGACGTCGGTGGATTTGTGGATCTTGCAGTGAGACCGTACGTTGATCCCGGTCTTCTTGCAGTGATCCGACATATGCTTGAGGTTGTTCTCCATCATCGCCTTGTCCACCAGCATGCAAGGCGTCGGGAGGTCCTCTTTGGAGATGCCGGTAAAGTCGCGCCTGCGAATTTTTGCCTCGACGTCCGCGTAGCGGAACGGCCGTTTAACGTAATTCGGTGTGTCAGCACTCATAACGAATGGTGCGGCAATAGCGGAAGCCAGCAAATTTCGGCGGGTCATGCGGTACATGATACCTCGACTCGCCGATGTTCGCATACGGGGTGTCCGTTATCCGGGAAGCCGTTTCGATTGCCGCGTTACGATCTTTCAGTTCCTCTCCATCTTCACCCACGCCGCCGGAATGATCAAACCGGCCGGCTCGTAGGCCTTGGCGAGTAGAGCGCCCGTGATCCATTCCGAGCCGCGGGGTTGGCTCCGCGTGGGGTGAATCCTTCTATTCTTGCAGGTTGGTGTTGGCCGTGCGGCGGTCTATCGATACTGCCTCCCGGGCAAGTTCCAGAAACGACCTGGCGACGGTGGCGGCTTCGTACTGGCGCACGATTTGCGCTCCCTGCGCGGCGATATGGCTGCGGAGTCCGGGGTTGACGGCCAGGGCTTCGATGGCGGCGGCAAGCGACGCGGCGGAGTCCGGGTCGGCAAACCGGGCGTGGGGAACAACCTCGGGCGCGGCGGCGGCGCGGCCGGCGACAATCGGTTTGCGCGCGGCCATCGCCTCCAGAAACACGATACCGAAGCCCTCCTGGACGCTGGGGTGGCAGAAGAGATCGCAGTTTCGAAACTCGGCCGCCAGCGCCGGATGATCGATGTGGCCCAGAAAAACGACGCGGTCACCGAGGCGCAGGCGCTTGTGCAGCGCGCGGAGACGAGCGCCTTCCGGCCCGTCGCCCACCAGACGGACGCGTAATCCGGGGAGACGCTGGCGCAGGACGGCGGCGGCTTCGAGCAGCAGACCAGTCCGCTTGCGGGGAAAGAAACGGCCCACCGAGAGCACCGTGAATTCGCCCGAAGCGGGGAGCACGGGAGCCGCGTCGAGCGCCCTCTGCCAGGCTTCGAGATCGATCGGTTCCGGCAGCAGGGCCAACCGCCGCGGCTTGCCATAAAGCGCGGCGATTCTTTCGGCCGAATAGCGGCTGGTGGCCAGAACCAGGCCGGCCGAGCGAACGTGTCTTCGCTCGTATCGGGCCTGGATGGACATGGTCAGCCGGGTTGCGCCGCGCTCGAATCGCATCTCGTCGGCGATGACGCCCTTAATCGACGCGATGTGCGTTCCCGTGGATCCGGCAAGGGTATAGCCGTCCATGTCGAAACCGACGGTGAGGTCGGCTGGAGATGGCCGCAGACGGCGGTTGAACAGCACCCGCTCGAGAGTGAAAACCGGCAGGCGGAGCGACGGCGTGGTCAGGTCGATTTCGGCGCCGGCGCGGCGCAAGGCATTCATCAACGTGGCAATGCCGGCGAACGTGCCGCTGCCCGCGGCCAGGTTCATGGGAGTGGCTGTAATGAACCGGATGCGCATCGATTCCAGTGTACGAGGCACGGCAATGCGACGAGGCCGCCTGAGCGCCCTCGGGAGGATTGGGCTCCTATGTACGTTCCCCGTCCGGATGCGGCGCGCAAGCATCTGTCGAGACGGAGCCGGAAGCCGTCTTTCCCGAAACACTCGCCTGCTCGAAGGTCGCCATGTCGTGATAGAGGCGGCATGCCGATTGAAGAATCCCCACGGCAAGCGCGGCTCCCGTGCCCTCCCCCAGGCGCATATCCAGATCGAGCAGCGGGCGTGCCCCGAGATATTCGAGCATCCGCCGGTGCCCCGCCTCCGCCGAGCAATGGGAATACAACACAGGCCGCCGCGCCTCCGGAACCACTACCAGTGCCGCAGCCGTGCTGATGAACCCGTCCAGGATCACGGGAATCCGCGCTTCCCCCGCGCCTTCGATTACCCCCGCGATCGCCAGAATCTCGAATCCGCCGAAATTGGCGGCAATCTCCATCCGCCCGCGGGAAGGATGGAACGCCAGAGCCTTGCGGATCACTTCGGCTTTGCGCCGCACGCCTTCCTCATTCAACCCGGCGCCTGCGCCTGTGACCTCCGCCGGGTCCAGACCCGCGTATGCGCACAGCAATGCCGTGGCCGCCGTCGTGTTTCCAATCCCCATCTCCCCGCAGAGGACGACGTCGAATTCCCTGGCCGCTTCCAGAGCCAACTGCCGCCCCGCTTCCAGCGCCCGTCCGGCCTGTTCCATGGTCATCGCCGGTTGGCGCGCGAAGTTCCGGGTGCCCTCCGCGATGCGGCGATCCAGGGCGCCGGCCACCGCGGTTCCCTGGACGCCCATGTCCACGATGCGCGGGGCAATTCCGAAGTGCCGGCAGAGTACGTTGATGGCGGCGCCGCCAGCCACGAAATTGAGCACCATCTGCCGCGTCACCTCGGAGGGCCATGCGCTCACGCCTTCTTCCACCACTCCGTGATCGGCGCAGAAGATGAGCGCCGCCGCGCGCAACTCCCGCGGGGGCTCCAGCCCGCGGATCTCCGTGTAACGCAGCAGCACCTCTTCCAGGCGCCCCAGACTGCCCGGAGGCTTCGTCAACGAATCGAGCCGCCGTTGTGTGTCTTCAGATGTCATAAGTGAGGATCTCGCAATAGCCTTGAACGCACATTTGGGGATCGCTCCCGGTCAACTGCGCGGTGAGCGCGGAATTGATGCCGAGGTGCGCCACGACAACAGCCGGAAACGGGCCGGAGCGAATCTGTTCGATGGCCGACGCCGCGCGCGCCGCCACCTGCCGCCACGTCTCCCCGCCCGGAGCAGGAATGTCGAACCACCGCTCGAGCTTGCGCCGCGCCACATCCGGCCAGCGGGCTTCCACCTCCCGCCACTCGAGGCCTTCCCATTCGCCAAGCCCGATCTCCGCCAGCGCGTCGAGGGTGACACGGCGAATCCCGGACGGTAGAAACGCCGCGGTCTCCCGGGCCCGCCGCAAAGGACTGACGTATGCCACGGCGGCGTGTATAGCCGCGAGCGCCGCGCCGGCCGCCAACCGGCCTTCCGCGCTCAAACCCGGATCACGGCGTCCGAGCAGCGTGCCCTTCCGTTCCGGCTCTCCGTGTCTTACGAGAAGCAGTTGCGGCATGAAACAAGAACCATACAGAATGTTTCCACAAGCAGACTGGTCGCCCCCAAACAATCCCCGTTGACTCCGCCGAGCCTGGCATCGAACCAGCGATAGAGCAGCCAGGTGAGGAATACGGCTCCGGATAGCAGCACCACCCCTTGCCGCGCGCCTGGAAGAAACGCCGCGCCCAATCCCGCGAACAGCGCCACAACCGCGGTGGGAGTGGATAACTGCACGGCAAACGCGGCCCCCAGCCCATCGCCCAGCGGACGCGATACATACGCCTGCGCCACCAGCGCCGCGCGCGATACCGCCAGACATGCCGCCAGTTCGATGGCCGGAGCCGGACCCAGCCGCACAATCGCCTGCCAGCGCACCGCCAGAATCACGATCAGCGCCAGCGCGCCGAAAGCGCCTATGCGGCTGTCCTTCAATATCCCCATCATCTTCGATCGCGAACGGTGCGCGCGCAAAGCGTCGGAAATATCCGCCAGCCCGTCCTCATGCAAGCCGCCGGTAAGCAGCGCCCATAGCCCCAGCACCAGCAGGGCGGCAAGTGACTCGCCCAACCGCGGCTCCAGCAGCGAAAACCACTCCCCGCCCAGCCATCCGATCGCCGCGCCCACGAGCGGAAAAAACAGAGCCGCCTCTCCGGGAGGCGCCGCCGCCGTCCGCACCGGGATGATGGTGAGAAACTGAATCGCTCCCAGCAACCGCCTCATCCCTTCACCTTCAATGCGCAGCCGAAGACCAGCCAGTACACCTCCGCGGCACGCTCAGCCAGCGTCTGGTTCATCCACCCTGCCTCGTCGCGGAACCGCCGGGCGAGATCGTTTTCCGGAATGATGCCGCATCCCACTTCATTGGTTACCAGGATCACCTCGGCCGCGCACGCTTGTGCCGCCCCAGCCAGCGCGGCGCCCTCGGCCCGCAGATCCTCCCGCCCGGCATGCAGCAGGTTGCTGATCCACAGCGTCACGCAATCCACCACCACCGCGTCAAATTCCGCGCCTCTTCGCGCAAGCAGCGCGCCAATCTCCCGCGGCTCCTCGAAGGTCACAAACCCGCCCCCGCGTTCCTTGCGATGCGCCTCCGCGCGCTGCCGCATCTCGTCATCAAACAACTCCGCGGTAGCCACGTACGCCAACCGCGTCCCGCGCCCGCGCGCGGCCGCAAGCGCAAATCCGGTCTTTCCGCTGCGGCTGCCCCCGCCCACCAGGATCATAGCCAGTACCTCTTCTGCCGGATGCGCAACAGCCACAGGAAGAACGGCCCGCCAATCATCGCCGTGATCACACCGACCGGAATATCCACGGGCGACATCACCGTCCGCGCCACCGTATCGCAACAGGCCAGGAACGCCCCGCCCAGGAGAAACGACGCGGGCAACAGAATCCGGTGATCCGCTCCGAACCACAGGCGCAGCGCATGCGGAACAATCAGCCCGAGAAACCCGACCGGACCCGTGATCACCGTCACCGTGCCGGTAATCAGCGACCCGGCGAGGAAACCGCTCCACATGAATCGCGACGCCGCCACACCCCTCGTCGAGGCCCATTCCTCCCCCGCCGCCATCAGGTTCCAACTGCGCGCCCCGCGCCATGCGTAGATGAGGACCGGCAGCACGATCACCGCCAGCCCGGCAATGGTCGAATATTCCACGGACTCGATGCTCCCCATCAGCCAGCGGTTGATGGCGAATGACTGTCCGAAGGTGGCCACGCTCTGCAACAGCAGAATCACGGCGATCGCGATGGTGTTCACCGTGACTCCGCTCATCAGCAATGAGAAGGAGGACACCCGCCGTCCATGGGACGCGAGGCCGATCACCATCAGCAGCGCCGCCGATGCGCCGATTAGCGCGGCGATCCACACGGCCGGCAGGTGCCCGGCATCACGCCAGCCGAAGCAGATGGCCAGCACCGCGCCCAGCGACGCGCCGCTCGAAATGCCGAGCGTGTAGGGATCGGCGAGCGAGTCGCGAAGCAGGGCCTGAAAGATCACTCCCGCCGTCGCCAGCGCCCCGCCGGCGAGCACCGAGAGCAGCACGCGCGTCAGACGCGCTTGAAAAAAGATCTGTGCATCCGGAGCAATGTCGGCCATTACTTTCCGCGGATCCACGTGCGCCGAGCCGATCCATGGCGCCACCAGCAGCACCATGAGGTAGGCACCACCGCACACGGCCAGAATCCGCGCAAACCGCGCCGGTGTCAGCGCGCTACCGCCCATAGGCAATCCATTGGCCGCCGCCGGGTTGAGGAATCATCGTGCATTCCACCTCGAAGATATCGCGGATGGCCGCGGGCGTCAGCACTTCGTCCACCGCGCCGCAGGCCCGCTGACGCCCGCGGTGAAGAATCAGGACCCGGTCGGCGAACGAAGCGGCGAGGTTCAGATCATGCGTGACGGTCACCACCAGCACCCCCTGGTTGCGCAAATCGCGCAGCAAACCGTAGATCAGCAACTGGTGCTTCAGATCAAGAAACGTCGTCGGCTCATCGAGCAGCAGAACGCGCGGGCATTGCGCGATCGCCGAGGCGAGCACCACACGCTGCCGCTCTCCGCCGCTCAGGGCGCGAAAATCCCGGTTGCGAAAAGCGGCGCAGTCGGTCAATTCCATTGCCTTCTCGGCCTCGCGAAAGTCCTCCTCCCTCTCGAACAATCCATCCCCGAAAGGCGCCCTTCCCATCAACACCACCTGTTCGCAAGTGAAGGGAAATTCCATCCGCAGCGATTGCGGCACAAAGGCGACTTCGCGGGCAAACTCGCGGCGGCTCCAAGCCCGCACCTCCTTGCCCGCGTACAGGCAGGCGCCCTCATAGGACGGCCGCAATCCGGCACACACGGAGAGCAGTGTCGATTTTCCGGCGCCGTTGGGGCCCACGATGGCCACCAGTTCGCCCGGCGCCAGCGCCGCGGTTGCGCCCTCGAGTACCCGCGCGCCGTTGTAGGCAAACCCCGTTTCGTGAAACTCGAGAAGCGCCGTCACCACCGCGCCTCCGGATGCAGAAGCCTGGCGAAAATCCGTACTGCCTCCACCATTCGCGGCCCGGGAATCACAAAGCGGTCATCCGCGACCGGATAGACGCGGTGGTTGCGGACAGCGCTCAACGCCGGATACCGGTCCCACAGCCGGATCACTTCGCGCTTGTGCTGTTCCGTGATCGCCCCCGTGTGCGTCGAGTCCCCCATATCGAGGATGATCTCCGGGTTCCGCGCCAGCAGGTCCTCGAGCGAGACCTTCGGGTACGCCGTCGGGGAATCCTCGAAAATATTCTCGCCTCCCGCGTCGGCGAGCAGTTCCGTGAGATAGGAACCCTTCGCCGCGGCAATCAGCCCATCGAGCGTCCCCGGCGTACGCCCGACGAAAAAGACCGCCCGTTTCTTCGGAAGCTTCGCGGTGACGCGCCTCACTTGCTCGAGTTCGCTCCGGATGCGTGCGCTCAACTCCCGGCCCTTCTCCGCAATCCCCACTGTTTGCGCGATCTCCGCAATGGTCTGATGCACCCCTTCCATCGACTCCGGATCCACTTCGATCACGCGCAGTCCGACGGCCCGTAACCGTTCCGTCAGCCGCACCGGATTCTTCTGCACAATCACCATGTCCGGGCGCAATCCCAAAATCGTCTCAATGCTCGGGTCCAGGAATGTCCCGATCTTCGGAAGACGCCGCGCCTCTTCCGGAAAACGGCAGAACGTCGTCACTCCCACGACGCGCGGTCCCAAGCCCAGCGCGAAGAGAATTTCGGTGATGCTCGGCGTGGTCGAGATGATCCGCTGCTGCGCGAACAAATTCGCCGCCAGAAACAAGCCCGCCGCCACCCTCACAGAAAAAGCTCCTCGAACAGCGCGGTATCGGCGTGATGCTCGAACCAGTCCGACAGCCGGTCGTAAGCGGCTTCGCGGTCCGCCGCGGGTGGGGCTGCCTCACCCAGCAGTTCCCCGAGCACTACCGGATCCTCCAGCGCGCCGTGTAAATAGGTGCCGGCGCAACGGCCGTGTCGAATTCCTTCACCCGAGCCGTCCACGTAGGCAAAGGGCTCATGTACTCCTTCGAGCGACGTCACCCCCATGTGAATCTCGTAGGCGCGAAAATCGTGCCCCGAAGCCATACGCGCATTCACCACGCGCGTCGTCTTCACCGGCGACATCTCCGTCCGCGCCGGAAGCAACCCGAGCCCCGCCGCATTCCGCTCGCCGTCCACCACGCGCTTGCCCATCATCTGGTATCCGCCGCAAATCCCGATCACCTGTGCCCCATGCGCATGCTGCTCCATCACCCACCGGTCGAGGCCGCGCAGCCGCATCCATCGAAGATCCGAAAGCGTATTCTTCGATCCCGGAAGAATTACCGTCCGGAACCGCCGCGGCGCCGGATGCGATATCCACTGCGCTCCGGGCAGCAGTTGAAAGTCCGTGAAATTCGACATCAGGGGGAACTTGACAATCGCCGCGTCCTGGCCGTACCCGGCCGGAGCCGGCATCGCCTCCAACGCCACGCTGTCTTCTTCGTCGATCCGCACGCCATCGAGATAGGGAAACACCCCCAGGCACCGCCGGCCCGTCCTCTGTTCGAGTGTCCGCACGCCTCCTTCAAACAGCGCCGCGTCCCCGCGGAAGCGGTTAATCGCGAAGGCCCGCACCACGTCGCGCTCCTCCCGCTCGAGAACGCAGAATGTCCCCATCACCGAAGCGAACACTCCGCCCCGGTCGATATCGGCCACCAGCAGCGCTCTGGCGTCCACGCGGCGCGCCAGCCCCAGATTCACCAGGTCCACTTCGCGAAAATTGATCTCCGCGACACTGCCCGCCCCTTCCATCACCACCACTTCATAGCGCGCCTCCAGACGCCGGAACGCCGCCAGCGCCTGCTCCAGCAGAAACGGGAAGTGCGCGTAATAATCCCGCGCCGCGAGATCGCGCCACACCCTTCCGTTCACCACCACCTGGCTTACCGTATCCGCATTCGGCTTGAGGAGAATCGGATTCATGTCCGCCGAAGCTTCCAGCCCGCACGCCTCGGCCTGCACCGCCTGCGCGCGCCCGATTTCGCCTCCCTCGCGGCAGGGGTACGAATTCAATGACATGTTCTGGGCTTTGAACGGAGCCACTCGCACGCCGCGCCGTTTCAGCCAGCGGCACACCGCGGTCGCCATCCAACTCTTTCCCGCGTGGGAACCGGTTCCGCCAATGAAAATGGGTCTTGTCATTCCGCGAACGTTCTCCCTCGGAACGTGCCGAACCCGCATCGAAAGCAACCGGTCTCCTGACTATCGGCTGGCTCGCTGGCCTGGCCTTCCCGAGGTTCCTCAGTGGCCAGGCCGCCAACTACGTGCCGCTCACAGTTGCGGGGCAGTGGCGGATTCTCACCGCCTTCCCGTACATTGCTTCCGGTTTGGAGTATAGCAGGACGCCAGGATGCGCGGACAATGCACGTCCCGCCGGCCGCGGCGCTGTCCAAGACGCTCGCTTCGCAACCTTTGCGGCTGCGGAAATTGCCGCCGGGTTCACGGAAGAGAGGGATCTCTTCGGCGGCTGATGAATTCTTCAGGCCACCGGACCGCTCTCACTCATCACGCGTTCACGCAGCATCGGAAGCACCCGGCTGGAATTCGTGGTGATGAGGTTCGCCATCTCGCTTTCCCCACACAGCAAGTCCCGAAGCGTGATCTTCTTGAGAACCGAATCCAGCACTTCCTGAATGGTCCCCCAAAGCACGCGGATCGCGCAGTCGGAGGTGTGGGTGCACATGCGTTCCAAGCCGGCGTGCCGTTCACAGAACTTGCCGCTGAAAAACCTGCCGCCGAGCACCTCCATCACGGCCCCCACGGTAATCTCGTCGGATGGCCGCGCCAGCGTGTATCCGCCGGATTGTCCCCGCGCCGATACCACCAATCCTCCTAAACGGAGCAGCCGCATCAACTTAGCTACGTTGGGCACCGACAGTCCTTCGGCCCGGCTGATTTCCGGGATACTCAGACTCTGCCCTTCTTCCAATCGAGCCATGTGAAGCAAGCACCGGAGTCCATACTCTTCCTGTGCGCTCAATTTCATGTCTTCATTGTATGCCTGTCGGGGAAGAAGTAAACGGGAAAGTGGACGAAAGAGGGAAGGTTAAACAATACTTTTTTGTATAGTTTATCGCCGCCGGAACATACCCCGCCCCTCTCTGGTATCGTAGGATTTGCTAAACTCGCATGTCGTTTCAAATCCGTCCAGCTAAGGAATTCCTTGTCCTCCCTGCTCTGCCGCCAGTCTTGAGCCGCCTGTCAGAGTTGGCCACTAACCTGATCTGGAGCTGGGATCATCACATTCGCGCCGTCTTTCGGCGTCTGGATGGCGCCCTCTGGCGCTCCAGCGGACACAACCCGGTCCTGATGCTTGGCCATATCTCGCAAAGCACTTTGGAGCGGGCGGCTCGCGATCCCCGTTACCTTTCGGTCTATCGCATTGCCTGCGAACTGCACGACACCTACATGAGCCGCCTGAGGATCAGCGACAAACTGGTGGCCTACTTTTCCATGGAATACGGGCTGCTCGATTGCATGCCCATTTATTCGGGCGGCCTCGGCATTCTCTCAGGCGACCATCTCAAGGCGGCGAGCGACGCGGAAATTCCTTTGGTAGGGGTGGGTCTGTTGTACCAGAGAGGATATCTGCAACAGCGCCTCAACCCGGATGGATGGCAGACGGAACGCAACCCGGACAACGACTTCTACACGCTTCCGGTCATTCCGACTCTCGACAAAGAGGGCAACGAAGTCAAGGTGACGGTCCGCACGCCCTCCGGGCCGGTGCACATCAAGGTGTGGCACATGAATGTGGGGCGGGTGAAGCTCTACCTGCTCGATACCAACATTCCCGAAAACGAGCTTGCCGACAACAAAGACATCACGGACATGCTGTATGGAGGCGATATCCATACGCGCATGCGGCAGGAGATTGTGCTCGGCATCGGCGGCATCCGGGCGCTGAAGGCGGTTGGCCTGGAGCCTACGGTGTTCCACATGAACGAAGGACATTCGGCCTTTCTCGCCATCGAGCGCATCCGGCGCCTGATGATGGAACATTCCCTCTCCTTCGAAGAGGCTCACGAGGCCGGCCGGCGTAACAACGTATTTACCACGCATACTCCGGTGCCGGCCGGCATCGACCTCTTCGACAGCGGACTGATGTACCAGTATTTCAAGGACTACTGCGAGGAAGCGGGAATCAGTTTCGACCAGCTTCTCGCTCTCGGCAAGCGCAATGTCGCGGACGCGGGAGAGCCGTTTTCGATGGCGATCAGCGCGCTCAAGACTTCCAGCTACCGGAACGCCGTGAGCGCCCTGCACCGGACCGTATCGCAACAGATGTGGTCCGACCTCTTCCCCGACCTGCCCACATGGGAAGTTCCCATCAGCCACGTCACCAACGGCGTTCATCTTCCTACCTGGCTGAACGGCGAACTCGCCAATCTTTATGACCAATATCTGCAGCCGGACTGGCGCGACCGCTTTGGCGATCCGCGGACATGGGACCTGGTCAAGGAGATTCCGAACACCGAACTATGGGAGATCCGCCGGCGCCGCAAGCGCCTCCTGGTGCAGTTCGCCCGCGAGCGCCTCGTGGCGCAGGCAACGGCGCGGAAGGCGTCCACCGCGGAGTTGAAGCGCACGCATGAGTTGCTGGATCCGGATATCCTGACCATCGGATTCGCGCGCCGCTTTGCCACCTACAAGCGCGCCACCCTGCTCTTCCGCGACGTGGAGCGGCTGAAGCGCATTCTCACCAACCCGAAAATGCCGGTGCAGATCCTCTTTGCCGGCAAGGCCCATCCGAAGGACCACGGCGGCAAGGTGC
>JADLBG010000476.1 GCA_020847895.1 Bryobacterales bacterium | reverse complement strand
TCAGCAGCGCGACAACTACCTCGGCGCCAGGAAGCCCGCCGCGGAGGCGATGGTAAAATCATTCCAAAGCTTGGCTCAATCGCTGCTCAGCTCCAACGAATTTCTATACGTCGATTAAGCATTTCATACCATGAGAACAAATCTTGCTCTTCTGCTCTGCTGGAGCATGCTCCTGCCTGCCCAGACCCCCTCGCGTCCCATTGCCGGTTTTCAGCCTGATTCAGCCCGCACTCAAACCGAACTCGAGCAGCGCTTCGATCATGCTCTGAACCGCGGCAACTTCCAGCAATGGTTGAAGCTGCTCTCGTCCCGCCCGCATCACGTCGGCTCGCCCGGCAGCCGCGCCACCGCCGAATTCATCGCGGAGCAGTTCAAGAAGTGGGGCTACGAAACACAAATCGAAACCTTCTATCCCCTGTTCCCCACGCCGAAGACCCGTCTCCTCGAAATGGTGGCGCCCGAGCGTTACACCGCGAAAATCGAGGAGCCGCCCGTCGAAGGCGATGAAACCAGCAGGATCAAAGACGGTAATCTGCCCGTCTACAACGCCTATTCCATCGATGGCGACGTGACCGGGGAACTGGTGTACGTCAACTACGGCTTGCCTGACGATTACCGCAGGCTGCGCGAGATGGGCATTGATGTCCGCGGCAAGATCGTAATTGCCCGCTATGGCGCTTCCTGGCGCGGCATCAAGCCGAAAGTCGCCGCGGAAAACGGCGCCATCGGCTGCCTCATCTTCTCCGATCCGCGCGACGACGGCTACGGCCAAGGCGATGTCTATCCGAAGGGCGCCTTCCGTCCGCCGCAGGGCGCGCAGCGGGGCAGCGTGATGGACATGACTTTGTACCCCGGCGATCCGCTCACGCCCGGGCAAGGCGCAACCGATTCGAACCGCTCTCCAGATCCCAGGCAAGCTCAAACGGTGACCAGGATTCCCGTGATGCCCATTTCTTACGGCGATGCCGAGCCGCTCCTGCGCGCTCTTGGCGGCAGGGTGGCCCCGGCGGATTGGCGCGGCGGCTTGCCGCTTACTTACCACGTGGGCCCCGGCCCGGCGAAGGTCCACCTCAAGCTCGAGTTCAACTGGAAACTTGCCCCCGCCCACGATGTCGTCGCCCGCATGAGAGGCAGCGAGAAGCCGGATGAATGGATCCTCCGCGGCAATCATCACGACGGTTGGAATTTCGGCGCGCACGATCCGCTCTCCGGAATGATCGCCGTCATGGAAGAAGCCCGCGGACTCTCCGAACTCGCCAAAACCGGCTGGCGCCCCAAGCGCACCATTGTGTTTCTTGCCTGGGATGGGGAAGAGCCCGCGCTGCTCGGTTCTACGGAATGGGCCGAAAAGCACGCGGATGAACTCCAGCGCCACGCGGTGGCCTACCTCAACACCGACGGCACCGGACGCGGGTTCATCAACATTAACGGCTCCTCCGAACTCGATCTGTTCTCTTCGCAGGCGGCGCGCGATCTCACCGATCCGCAGACGCACGTCTCCGCGCTTGATCGCTCCCTCGCCGCGCGCCGCGCCGCGGGCCGCGAGGCGGAGTTCCATGTCGATCCGCTCGGCTCCGGCTCGGACTACACTGTTTTCCAACACCACCTGGGGATCCCCAGTCTCGACTTCAGTTTCGGTGGCGAAGGGCGCGGGGGCGTGTATCACTCGGAATACGATTCTTACGACCACTTCGTGCGCTTCATCGATCCGGATTTTCAATACGTCATGGCCACCGCGCAACTCGGAGGCCGCATGGTGCTGCGCCTGGCCAACGCCGATTGGCTGCCGCTTCAAGCCAACTCGACGGCGAAGGCCGTCCGCGGCTGGATGAACGAGGTGATGAAGCTCACCGATACCATGCGCACGGAGACCCACAAGAAGAATGAACTCATCCGCAACGGCGACCTCAAACTGGCGGCGGATCCGCGGCTCACCTTCATCGTGCCGGAGCCCAAGGAAGAAGTCCCGTACCTCAATTTCGCCCCGCTCCAGAATGCCGTTGCGCGCCTCGATACCGCCGCCGCGGCGCTTGAGAAAGTGGATCGCTCCAAGCTCACCGCGGAAAAGCAGAAGTCACTCGAAGACGCCCTGCGCGTCGCCGAGCAGAAGCTTCTTCGCAATGAGGGGTTGCCGCGCCGCCCCTGGTTCCGCCATGTGCTGCACGCCCCCGGCTTCTACACGGGCTACGGCGTGAAGACGTTCCCCGGTATCCGCGAAGCCATCGAAGAACGGCAGTGGAAGGAAGCCGGGGAGCAGATCGCCTACACCGCCGCCGCCATCACAAGCTACGCCGATTGGATCGAATTCGCCGCTTCCAACGCCGGCCGCTGATTTACTTCCTCCGGCCGATGCAATAGATGGCCTCGCCCGTGCGGATGAACAACTGGTCGTCCGCCGCAATCGGGCTTGCCAGTGTATACCCATCGAGCTTGTTCACGCCCAGCACCTCGAACGCCGTGCCGGCCTTCACTACCGTGGTTGTGCCCTCTTCGTTAATTGCAAACAGCTTCCCGTCCGCAAGCAACGGCGATGCGCTATACGCCCCCGGTTCAATCCGCTGCCCCTGGTAGATCACCTTCCCTGTCGCCAGTTCAAGCACGTTGTAGAAGCCCTTGTCGTGCAGGACATACAGCAGTTTGCCGTCGGAGGCCGGAGTGGGAACATCCGCGCCCATGTTGTTATTCCACATCTCCGCTTTCCCCGTTACGTCTCCCCTGCCGCCCGCGCGAAACGCAATGTAAGGCCGCCCGCGATTTCCTCCCACCACGATCCGGTCCCCAATCACCAGCAGGGACGAGATGGTGCGGTTGTTCTGGAAATCGGTCGGGTTGAACCCGCCAATGCGCCACAACTCGGCGCCCGTATCGGGGTCCTGCCCCGTGGCGATGTCGCTCCCGAACACCACCAGTTCCTTCTTCCCGTTCACCACCGCCATTTGCGGCGTCCCGTAGTTGTCTTTCGATTCGCTCACGCCGGGCGCGGGCCGCAACTGCTTCCAGATGGTCTTTCCCGTTCGCTTGTCGAGCGCTACAGTGTACGACGGGTTGTCGGACCGGTACCCATGGACAACCTGCACGTACAACCGGCCGCCGTCGAGCAGCGGCGTCGAAGCATAGCCGTGGTTCAATCCCACCTGCCCGTAATCCGCCACCAGATCTCTCTTCCATACCTGCTTGCCTTCCAGCGTGAAGCAACTGAGCCGCAGGTGGCCGGTCATCACCCAGATGTGTTTCCCATCGGTGACCGGCGAAGGCGATGACGAGTTCTGCTTGCGGTACAACTCGTTGCCGGAATCCACTACAATCCGCCACCGCTGCGCGCCTGTCTTGCGGTCCAGCGCCATCAGAAAGATCCTGTCGCTCGATTTCTCCGGCGCATGGCTCAACTTCCTGGTGTCATACGTCGGATTGACGAACCCCTCCTCGGCGCTCAGCACATACACGGTATCGCCCCAGACCACGGGCGTCGCGGCGCTCCAACTCGGGGTCTTCACCTTCCACACGATGTTCTCGGTTTCGGACCACCGTGCCGGAAGATCGTGGGCGGACGGAGCATACCCGCTCGCCTCCGGTCCGCGCCACTGCGGCCAGTAGTTCTGGCCTTCGGGGCCGGCATAGGCTACGGTGAGGGCTGCGCCGGCAAGAACAATGAGCGTGGTTCCCGGCTTCATTGCCATAGTCTACCCGAGGCGCGCGCCGCTGCGCGGCGCCCTGGAGTTTCTACATTATTTCAAGCGGCAGCGGCCTGAACGAGGGCGGAATCGGTGATTTGAAAGCCGAAGATCTTGAGCAATGCAGGTTGCTGCGTCATTTCCTTGCGCAGCAGCGTGATGAGGTC
>JADLBG010000475.1 GCA_020847895.1 Bryobacterales bacterium | reverse complement strand
TTCCGCAAAGATATCGGCCGGAAAGGGCTGAAGCGCTGGTAGAATTAAGGAGGCGTGGGGACGTAGCTCAGATGGATAGAGCGGTCGCCTCCTAAGCGACAGGTCGGCAGTTCGAATCTGCCCGTCCCTACCACTCTCCACCCTCGGAATAGCTATAATGGTCCGATTCGATCCGTCGGAGTTATCAGCAGTGTCCGAACAGACATCGAAGCACGAGGTCACCCAACTCCTCTCCGACCTTCAACACGGGCGCGCCGGAGCCGCGAACGACCTGCTGCCGCTGGTCTACAATGAACTCCGGCGGATTGCCGGCGCCTACATGCGCCGTGAGCGCTCTAATCACACCCTCCAGGCCACAGCCCTGGTTCACGAAGCGTATATACAGCTTGTCGACCAGACCCGGGTGGATTGGAAGAACCGCGCCCACTTCTTCGGCGTTGCCGCCCAGTTGATGCGCCGCATCCTCGTGGAACACGCCCGGGCGCACCATGCCCAGAAGCGCGGCGGAGACGCCAGTAAACTCTCGCTGGAAGAGGCGATCAACTACTTTCCCCAGAAGGAAATGACTTTGGTCGCGCTCGATGACGCCCTGAAACAACTCGAAGAACTCGACCCTCGTCAAAGCCGTATCGTCGAACTGCGCTTCTTTGGAGGCCTCACCACGGAGGAGGTCGCCGAGGTTATCGGCATTTCCACGGCAACCGTGGAGAGGGAATGGCGCTCCGCCCGCGCCTGGCTGCACTCTCAGTTGGCGGAAATCAAATAGTTTCTTCTTCCTGATTCCTTTTTGCCCGCATTTCCGCGTTTCCTATTGAAGGCAGTTGAGCCGGAGCAGGCAAGCGAAAACGGTACCGCGCGTAAGCGGACAAACAACCAACGAAAAATCGTAGCGCTCAGGCGAGACAACCTCGCACGTAAGAGACACCGGACTGGCAGGGGAGTAAGGGGTGCGGCCTAACTCCCCGGCTGGACCGGCTTTTTCATTCCGTGAAACACATCCTGATGCGCGCGGCCATTCTGACGCATACTGAGAAGTAAAGAGCCGCCGGGATGACGCCTGAACGCTATCAAAAGGTCAAGACGCTTTTCGAGAAGGCGCTGGAGCTACCCTCCCTCCACCGTCCCGCCTTCCTGGCCCAGATGTGTATCGGTGACGATGAACTGCGCAGCCAGGTGGAAAGCATGCTCCAATCGGACACCGAGGAGACAACGTTTCTCGACAAATCTCCAGTTGACCCGGTGTCCAAGCTGTTTGAGCTGCGCGAGCCGCCGCCGCCGACGCGGCTAGGGCCCTACGAAGTGATTCGGGAGCTGGGCCATGGCGGAATGGGAGCCGTGTACCTGGCTGCCCGCGCCGACGACCAGTATCGCAAACAGGTGGCGATCAAGGTCGTCCTGCGGGATAGGGAAAATGCGAACGTCTTGGAACGCTTTCGCCGGGAACGGCAGATACTCGCGAATCTGGACCACCCTAACATTGCCCTCCTGCTCGATGGCGGCGCGACGCCGGATGGCCTCCCCTACCTGGTAATGGAGTACGTGGAGGGGCAGCCGATTGACGAGTACTGCGACACCAACAAGCTCACTGTTTCGCAGCGTCTCAAGCTATTCATGACAGTCTGCGATGCTGTCCAGCATGCGCACCAGAATCTGGTGATCCACCGCGATCTCAAGCCGAGTAATATCCTGGTCAAGAAGGACGGCGCCGTAAAGCTGCTGGACTTCGGCATCGCCAAGCTGGTGAGCTCTCATCCGCAAACCCAATCCCTCGACAAGACAGCCACTGCACTCCGCCTCCTTACTCCTGAGTTCGCCAGCCCGGAGCAGGTAAAAGGCGAACCTGTCACCACCGCTACTGACGTATACCAACTCGGCGTCGTGCTCTATCAGCTACTCACCGGACATCATCCCTTTGCTTACAAGAGCCGGGCCGCTATCCTACAAATGCTTCTCTCCGACGAGCCCCAACGTCCCAGCCTCGCCACCACCAGGGTGGTGGAAGACGACCTTTCCGACGGCTCGAAAACCATCGTCCGAACCCCGGAGAGCATCAGCGCCACGCGCGAAGGGACTCCGCAGAAGCTGCGTCAGCGGCTCGATGGCGACCTTGATGCCATCCTCCTCATGGCCCTTGCCAAAGACCCTGCGAAACGATACAGCTCCGTGGAGCAATTTTCGGCTGACATCCAGCGGCATCTGCACGATCTGCCCGTCCATGCCCGCACCCACACGCTCCGCTATATTGCGACCAAGGCCTTCCGCAGGTACAAGCCAGGGGTCATAGCCGCCGGCCTCGTCGTTCTTACTCTGGTCGGCGGCATTGCGATGTCGGCACGGGAGGCTCACATTGCGCGGCTCGAAAGAGCAAAGGCAGAGCGGCGCTTCGCCCAGGTGCGGCATGTCGCGAACTCTTTTCTCTTCGAGGTGCAGGATGCCCTGGCGCCTCTCGCCGGCACCACCCCCGCCCGCCAACTCGTCGTGAAGAAGGCGATGGAGTACCTCGACAACCTGTCCAAGGAAGCCTCCGACGACCCATCTTTGGAAAGAGAACTGGCCACTGCCTATCAACGCGTAGGTGATTTGCAGGGAAACCCCAATGTCGCCAACCTCGGCGACACTGTCGGAGCTTTCAAGAACTATCGTAAGGCACTGGAGATCCGCGAGGAGTTGTTGAAGACATTCCCCAAGGATTCCGGCCTGCGCCGCGACCTCGCCGCCAGTGAGGAAGCCATCGGAGACTTGCTCCTTACCGGGGGAGACCTCGAAGGCGCCCTCCGCAGTTATCAGAAGTCACAAATCATTCGTGAAGATCTGTTGAAGGAGAATCCCGCCAGCCGCCCGCTGCGCAGTCTGCTGGTGAAGAGCTATCAGAACGTAGTGGGCCTTCTCGCCACCACGGGGGAAACCAGGCAGGCGGTGGAACTGAGTCGCGGCGCACTGAAAATGTGCGAAGACATGCTCCGCGAAGAGCCTGACAATCCTGAAGCACGACGGAACCTTGCCGTGGCCTACGACCGTCTCGGATTTGTGCTCAACCACACCGGAGACAGCGCGGCCGCCGTGGACAATTATCAAAAGGCGCTGGCAATTCTGGAAAAATTGTCCACCGACCATCCGGAGAGCGCCAAAGCAAGGCGGGAGATCTCGCTCCTCTATGAGGACATGGGGGCAGCGCTGACCGGTCGCGGCGAAATCGCGCAGGCTACGGATAGTTATCGCAAGGCATTGGAAATACGCAAAGAACTGGCTTCCGCCGATCCACGGAACGCTCAAGCCGCCCGCGACCTGGGGCAAGCGGAGATGCGGATGGGAGATATGCTCGGCCGCGCCAATCAGCGTCCGGCCGCGCTCGAGAGCTACCGGCGGGCAATGGAGGTGTTTCAGAGTCTGGCCGTGAAAGATCCCGCCAATGTTCTCGCACGCCGCGACATGGCGCTTGTGTTCGAGCGGTTGGGGAATCTCCAGGCTGCCGCCGGCAATCCCTCCGCCGCCCTGGACCACTATAGACGCCTCGAGCAGGTAGCCAGAGATTGGGCGGCCAAGGATGCCTCAAACCCCCTCGCAACACACACCCTCGGTGTCGCCTATCTTAAGGTAAGCGACATGCTGTCCCGCTCCGGGGACCGCACCGGGGCTCTCCAGAACAGTGACGCCGCCTTGAGCATCTTTCGTACGCTTCTCGATCGCGACCAGAACAACGTGGAGAACCAGCGCGGCCTCGCGTGGGCGTGGATTCGCAAAGGCGAAGCCACAGCCATGCTCGCCCAGGCCGATCGCGGGCCGATGCAAGGAAGAATCCAACGGTGGAAAGATGCCGGCCAGTGCTACCAGCAAAGTCTCACCCTGTTTGACCGGATGGCGAAGAACGGAGGATTGCGCCCAGCCGACTCGAGTCTCAAACAGAGTGTGCAGGCGGCCCTGCAGCAGACTGAGCAGGAAACAAAGAAGCTGCGGGAAGGCCGGTCCGGGTTGGAACACGCGGATCTGTAACGGTGCGTCAGCGCAAAGCCTGACTAAGCAGCCGCAGCGCCAATCCCGACATTTCTTCTCCTCCCAGCAGCGCGACAGGCTTTCCCTGAACACGCAATTCAAGGCACAAACCAGCCGCAGCCAGCGTCTCATGGAGGGCTGCTGCGATCTCCGCCCGGCGTTTCCCATCACCCCAATGCTTCCACAGCGACAGGGCTTCCCCGAGACTGGGGAAGTCTATCACGATCTGTCTCCCCTCCCCGCTCACCGTGACTGTATCCGTCATCGTCCAAAACCGCCGCTTTCCTTATCGGCATTTTCCTGGCAGTCAATTACACCTGTCGCCGGCCTGACGGCGTACATCCTCAGTGAAGCTTAGCGAACAGGGCCTCACACTCCTCCAGAAGAACGCCGGAAACCACCACGGGTGGCGGGCCCCAGCAGGTCATGGAGGGGTCGATCAGAATCGGGTGGCGGGAAGTCAGGCCTCCAGCCGCCGGGTACGGCCGGCCAATGACCACGCGCGCAATGCGCAACTGCCGTATTGCGAAAGAACAGAGATAGCAGGGCTCGGTAGTCGTATAGAGCGTCGCTCCCGCCAACTCCAGAGCGCCGGTTTTGCGACATGCGGCGCGTAGCGCTTCGATCTCGGCATGTGCCGCTACGTCCAACAGCCGCCGCGTGCTTTCCATGCCGCTTCCCAGAACGCTTTCCTCACGCGCCACCAGTGAGCCTACAGGATGATCTCCCGATTCGCGCGCACGGCGAGCAAGCTCGATGCAGTGCCGCATAAAGCGATTGTCGAGTTCCGTCATCATTACTAGTATGGAAGGTTCCGGTGTCCGGCAAGCTTCCATACTCGGAAATGACATCAGATCGTATAGTGTAATCTGCTTTACGGTTTGCTGCGTGCTAGCATGAGATCAGAACTGGAATACATGTCGGAATCCATCAGCCTTCCCAAAATCGGCGATCCCGCGCCGGATTTCACTGCGGTGACCACTCAGTCGAACTCCATGAAGTTCAGCGAATGGCAAGGGGATGATTGGGTGGTCCTGTTCTCCCACCCGGCGGATTTCACTCCCGTCTGCACCACCGAATTGATGGGCTTCGCCAAGCGCTACGAGGAATTCCGCGCAAACAGGACAAAGCTGATCGGATTGAGTGTGGACAGCATTCATTCCCATCTGGCATGGCTTCAGAACATGAAGGAGAAGATGGGCGCCGAGATTCCCTATCCGCTCATCGCCGACATCGACACAAAGGTTTCCCAGCTTTACGGCATGATCCATCCGGGAGCCAGCGCCACCGCCACCGTCCGCGCGGTGTTTGTCATTGACCCCGTGCGCGTCGTGCGCGCCATTGTCTACTACCCTCTGAACGCTGGCCGCAACATCGAAGAGATCCTGCGCATTGTTAAAGCCCTCCAAACCGCCGACAGCCGTTCCTGCGCCACTCCTGCAAATTGGCTGCCAGGCGACAAGGTCGTGGTTCCCCCGCCCAAGACGGTTGCCGACGTTGCCGAGCGCCTGAGCCACCAGGACTACGACATCAAGGATTTCTATCTTTCGCTCAAAGAACTGCCAAAATAAGTGTAGTGAACGTAGTCCTCATCTCCACGTTCGATTTGGGGCACCAGCCTTTTGGACTTGCTTCCCCAGCCGCCTGGTTGCGCGAGCAAGGACATACAGTCACCAGTGTGGATCTCGCGGTCAATCCGCTCCCTGCCCTTGTCATTCGCGAGGCCGACGCAGTGGCATTCTTCGTGCCCATGCACACCGCCACCCGCCTGGCCGCGGATACAATCCCTAAGGTGCGTTCGTTAAATGCGCACGCGCGGCTGATAGCTTATGGACTCTATGCCCCATCAAACGCGCAGTACTTGCATGAACTGGGGATCGACTGTGTCATTGGCGGAGAGTTTGAAAAGGCGCTCGCAGAGGCAATTTCCGGCCCTCGAAAGGATACGGTGTCCTTGGAACGCCTCGCCTTCCGCGTCCCGGACCGCGAGGGGCTTCCCGTGCTCGGCCGGTACGCAAACCTCCGCTGGAACGGGTCCGCAAGAACGGTGGGCTACACCGAGGCCAGCCGCGGGTGCAAACACCTTTGCCGCCACTGCCCGGTGGTCCCCGTCTACAACGGAACGTTCCGTGTGGTGCCGCTTCCGATCGTTCTCGAGGACGTTCGCCGCCAAGTGCAGGCCGGCGCCGGACACATCACTTTCGGCGACCCCGATTTCTTCAACGGGCCCACTCATGCCATGCGTCTCGTGCGGGCCATGCACCAGGAGTTTCCTTCCCTTACCTATGACGCCACTATCAAGGTGGAACATCTGCTTCGCCATCGCGAACACCTCGGGGAACTCCGCGCCACCGGCTGCCTTTTTGTGACGAGCGCGGTGGAATCCCTCGATGACTCGGTGCTGGCCCGCCTCGACAAGGGACACACGCGCGCCGATTTCCTCGAGGTGGTGCGTCTGCTCCGGGAAGCGAGATTGCTTCTGGCTCCGACGTTTATCCCCTTCACGCCCTGGGCGACCCGGGAACAATACCAGGATCTTTTGCGCACTCTGGCCACCGAGCAACTCATCGATAATACGTGCTCCATCCAGCTTGCGCTCCGGTTGCTGATCCCACCCGGCTCACGGCTCCTCGAATTACCGGAAATGGAGCGCTACGTTACAGGGTTCGACAAACCGGCTCTGCTCCACCGCTGGAAGCATCCCGACCCGGCCATGGACGCTCTTGCCTCCGATCTACTCTCGCTTGTCGCGAACGAGCAGAAACGGGGCCGCAGCCGCCGCGAAATCTTTTCTACCATCTGGGAACTTGTCCATGGAGCCGCTCCCAAGGAGGAGTTCGACCTGCTGCCCCGTGCAGTGATCCCCTACATGGATGAGCCCTGGTACTGTTGAGCGGAGCCTACGGAAGAGCAGGTTGCTCTCATCTAGCCTATGTTCGAAGGAAAACACCTCCTGCTGGTCGCAACGAAGGCCGGGTACCAAACACGCATGTTCGCCGAGGCTGCCGGCGCACTCGGGGTTCGCTGTACGCTGGCCACCGACCGGTGCAATCGCCTCGACGACCCCTGGGGTGATCGCGCCGTAGCGGTGCGCTTTCAGGACCCCATCGGCTCCCTTCCCGCGCTCGGCGGCGCAGGCCCCTTTGATGCGGTAACCGCGGTGGGCGATCGCCCCACGCTGCTGGCCGCTCTCTATGCGGACCACGCCGGACTCCCGTTCCATCCGCCGCATGCCGTCGAGGCGGCGCGCAGCAAATACCTTTCGAAGGAAAGGTTCCGCGCGGCAGGCTTACCGCTGCCTTGGTATGGCCGCTACCGCCTGGAGGAAGACCCTTCCGCAGTCGTGCCGTATCCCTGTGTTTTGAAGCCGCTGGTACTTTCCGGGAGCCGCGGAGTGATTCGCGCCGATTCACCGCCGGAATTCCGCGCGGCGCTCGATCGCATCCGCAGGCTCCTCGGCGAGGGCGAAATCCGCCGCATGAAGAACGAGCAGAACAAATTTGTGCAGGTGGAGCGATTCATCCCCGGTGAGGAATTCGCCATCGAGGGGTTGGTCACCGGCGGCGAGGTGAAGGTGCTTGCCATATTTGACAAACCGGATCCGCTCGATGGCCCATATTTCGAGGAAACCATCTACGTAACACCGTCCCGGCAGCCGAAGACCGTTCAAGCCGACATTGTCGGAACCGTCCAGCGCGCCGCCACAGCACTCGGCCTGCGCCACGGCCCGCTTCATGCCGAGGTTCGCGTCAACCCGGAGGGGGTTTGGATTCTGGAAGTAGCCTGCCGGCCGATCGGCGGCTACTGCGGACGGACACTGCGCTTTGATGGGGGGATGACGCTCGAGGAACTCATCCTGCGTCACGCCCTGAACCAGGACGTGAGCAACGTCGAACGCGAATCGGCGTCCGCGGGTGTCATGATGATTCCGGTCCCCAAAGCGGGAATTTTTCGCGCCGTGTCGGGACTCGACGAGGCCACCGCCGTCCCCGGCATCGAGGACATCATCATTTCCGCCAAACCGGGCCAGCAACTGAAGTCCTACCCGGAAGCAAACAGCTACCCTGGATTCCTGTTTGCCCGCGGAACCGAACCCCTACAGGTGGAAACCGCGTTGAGACATGCCCACCGCGCGCTGCGGTTCGAAATTATGACGGAACTCGCCTGAGAGCCTCAGCCCTTGGTCTGCGGCGCGACGTAGCCTGGCGGCAGGGCCGCTCCCTCACCGAAGAAGTACTGCTCCATCTGCTTCAGGAGAAACTCCTGAGCCTCCGATGTGCCCAGGTTCAGCCGGTATTCGTTCATGAGTATCTTCATGTGCTCTATCCACATCTTCCATGCGTCCTTGGAGACGTTCTCATAGATCCGCTGCCCAAGCGGGTGATTTTCAAACGGAACCTCGCTCAGGCCTACCATTTCACGCTGGAACTTGACACAGAACACCTTTCGCTCGTTGGGATCCTGGGGTTCCTTGGGTGCTACAAAGCCGCTGCCACAGCCCATTCTGTACTCTCCTGTAGGAAATCTCCTAAACGATTAGGATAGCGCAGCGGCTACCCTTCGCTGGAGTGCCCGCCGGCCATTGCTTCTCGCTTGGCACGAAGACCGGAAAGGTAGTTGGAAAGCGTTACGGGTGAGGGAGCCCCACGCTCCATTTGCCGCTGCACGAATTTCTGATACCGCCGCAATGTCTCTTTCTTGTTGCCGTCCTTGAGATTGCAATTCTCGATATCCAACAGAATCTCGATCTCCCAGGGCCGGAAACAGTTCCGGTTGATCGTCCCGCGCAGCAGTTCGTTGATGAGCTTGTTGAACTGGGCCAGCACCAGCTCATTGTCTTCATAGGGGCCCAACATACTTACCCTTCCCCTATCGGCAGTTCAGTAAAGAATCTTAAGACCATTGGCAGATTGTTAGTTTGCACGAAACACGATACGGCCATCCATCACGGCCAACACCACCTTCACTCTATCGATTCGCGAAGCCGGAATCTCCAGAATGTCTTCCGAAAGCACGGCAAAATCCGCCGCCTTGCCTACCTCCACCGATCCCTTCTCCCTTTCCTCGAAGCTCGCATACGCCGAGCCCATCGTGTACGCACGAATTGCTTCCTCCACCGTGATCTTCTGTTCCGGCACCCAGCCGTCCGGACGCTTTCCGTCCAGTGTCCGGCGAGTGGCCGCGGCGTAGATGCCCATCACCGGATCCATCGGAGCAACGTACCAGTCCGAGCCAAAAGCCAGCGTGACGCCCGCATCGAGCAGTGAACGGAAAGCGTACGTCCCCTTGGCGCGTTGCGGCCCGATTTTTCCGTCTGCCCAGCGCCCGTCATCAATCGCATGGTAGGGCTGCATGGAGGCGATCACTCCAGATCTCGCAAACCGGGCAACATCCCCGCCTCGCAAGTGCTGGGCATGCTCGATCCGGAACCGCCGGTCGCGAGGCCCATTCTTCAGAATGGCCTCCTCGAACAGGGAAAGCACCTCGTGGTTGGCACGGTCGCCAATCGCGTGAATGGCCACCTGCAGTCCGGCTCTGTCGGCGCCGAGGATATTGTCCTTCATCTTCCCGATGGGGATCATTTCCTCGCTCGGAAGGCCGCGTTTTCCGGGAGCGTCCGTGTAGGGCTCGAAAAACCAGGCTGTCGCCGATCCAAGTGAACCATCCGAAAAACCTTTCAAAGCGCCGATCCGCAGCTTGTCTCTTCCAAAACCCGCCTCGATCCCCACCGCTGCCAGCCTCTGCCACGATCGCACTGGCTGCATCCCGTAGATCCTGACCGTCAACTCTCCTTGCGACAGCAGCTTCTGATAGACTCGAAACATATCCGGCGAGGCGGAAACATCCTGCACGCTGGTAACTCCATGCTGGTTGGCGTACCGCATGGCGGCGCGCACCGCCCGCTCCATTGCTTCCGCGCCCGGGTCCGGCATCACGCGGTAGACCGGTTCCATCGCCGCGTCTTTGAGGATGCCAGTGGGTTCACCCTGTGCGTCGTGCACGATTTCCCCGCCGGGTGGATCCGGAGTCTCTCTTGTAATCCCTGCCAGTTGCAATGCCAGCGAATTTGCCAGCGCCATGTGGCCGTCCAGACGGTTCACGAATACCGGGTGGCCCGGTGTCACAGCGTCTATCCATCGGCGCTCAGGAAGTCGCACCGGAGTGAAATTCTCATGGTCCCAATCGCCCCCGGTAATCCACTCACCAGCGGGATGTCGAGCCGCGAACGCGGAAATACGGCGGCGGAACTCTTCTTCACTGTTCGCATCCCGCAATTGCACGCTCGAAAGCCTGGCTCCGCCAGTGGAGAAATGCACGTGCGCATCGTTAAATCCAGGAACAAGCAGTTTTCCAGCCAGATCCACCTGCGTTGTCTCCGGTCCGGCCAGGGCGGCTATCTCGTCATTCGATCCCACCGCCAGGATGCGGCCGCCGCGGCACGCCACTGCCTGGGCAACCCGCTGCTTGGGATTCACGGTCCAGATCTTCCCGTTGCGCAGCACAAGGTCTGCCATGACCTGACCATATCCGCTCATTGCAAACGTCACTCCCATTGCCAAGACTTGGCACATTCGCATCCCCTCATTATGCGCTCCTGGGGTATGCCGGAATCCACAAAACAGGAGAAGCCTTCGACGGGGTGAGGGGAATGGAGCGGGAGACGGGATTCGAACCCGCGACATCAACCTTGGCAAGGTTGCACTCTACCAGCTGAGTTACTCCCGCTCGAACTGGGGAATCTTCATTTTCGTACACCCCGTGCCTGCTGTCAATTGAATCCAAAGGAGTAAGGTTTTGGCCTCCGACGGTGCTACAGTTGTCGAATGGAGACAGTTATGTAACTGTATGAAAATAAATTACTTATATTTGTAAAAAACTGTTGATTCCAACCCCGTGGTTCTATGCTAGACTGTGTTCCGCGGATCTGATGATGCCTGACGGTGCAACACCCCCCTTGGCCCGGAGCTTCAACAGATCTTTCCCTAACTGAGCACGGTCACCTCGGATTTCCACAACATGTGGAAAATGTGTGGGAAACGCTTGGCCGGAGTGTGTGGAGCAAAGAAGCATGAACTATTGGGAGCAAATAAAACAACAACTTGCCTCGGAGTTGAGCTCTGAAGCCTTCCAGAACTGGGTCAGCAAGACGACGATCGAACGCCTCGAGGGACAGACTCTCCACGTGAAGGTTCCAAACGAATTCGCCAAGGATTGGCTGGAGGAGGAATATCACGATAAGGTGTCTTCCGCTATCGAGGCCTCCAGCCTTCCGATTGCGCAGGTCATTTATCACGTTGTCCCAGGCTTCGTTCCCTCACAGACTCCGTCCAGAGATTCTCAAGCCGCCGCCGAACATCCTCCAGCCCCAACTCAGGGTAGTCAACTCAACCCGAAGTTCAACTTCGATTCCTTTGTGGTTGGTTCCTGCAACCAGTTCGCCCACGCTGCCGCCAAAGCCGTAGCCGGCCGACCCTCGGGCAGTTACAACCCCCTGTTTATCTACGGCGGGGTAGGCATGGGCAAGACTCACCTCATGCACGCCATCGGCTTGCAACTGCACAGCCAGTATGCCGGAATGCGCATCGTCTATACCTCGAGCGAGCGCTTCATGAATGAGATGATCAACTGCATCAAGAGCGAGCGCATGTCGGTCTTCCATCAGTACTACCGCACTGCCGACGTGCTTCTAGTGGACGACATCCAGATCCTTGGCGGCAAAGAGCGTACTCAGGATGAGTTCTTTCATACCTTTAACGAGCTTTACGATCACCAGAAGCAGATCGTGCTCTCGAGCGACTCTTCGCCAAAGCACATCCCGGGCCTTGTGGAGCGCCTCCGCTCCCGCTTCGAATGGGGCCTGATGGTGGACGTTCAACCGCCCGATCTCGAGACGAAGATGGCGATTCTCGACAAGAAGGCGGAAGCCGAAGGCATTCACTTACCGGAGGATGTTCGCATCTTCATCGCCACCAAGACCAAATCGAATGTACGTGAACTCGAAGGCGCCCTGGTCAAGCTGATCGCCTATTCCACCATGACCCAGAGCCCCATCACTCTGTCGATGGCGCAGCAGATGTTGAAGCACCTGGTCCAGGCCAACGAACGAAAGGTGACCATCGAGATGGTGATTCGCGCCGTTGCCGAGAAACACAATCTTCAACTCTCCCAACTCAAGCAGAAGACCAACGCCCACCACATCTCCTATCCGAGGCAGATTGCCATGTACCTGGTGAAGGACCTCACCCAGGCCTCGCTGCCCGAGATCGGGCGTGCCTTTGGGGGCAAGCACCACACCACCGTCCTCCATTCCATTCAGAAGATTGAGGAGATGCGGCACAAGAATCCTGATTTGAACAGGTTAATCCAAAGCATAAGTGATTCATTCAGTTGAACTTATATTCGTTTTCCACAGACATGGCCCTTGCCGGTCCAGTGGAAGGCAGGTGGAAAACGAGCGTCTCCTCGATGATCCACGCCGGGAGGCGCTTTTTTCACACCGGGGAAAGACAGCAAGGCGTAGAGTTTTGTATAATTTAGGAAGATACTAACATTTCCACAGCCCCTACGGTTCCGGCTTACATAGATGACAACTGTGATACAGAACCCGAATTGGAGTTTAGGGAGCGCAACAGGCCTATGGAATTCACCGTCAACAAATCCGACCTCGTCCGGGAACTCAACCTCTCCCAAGGTGTGGTGGAGAAAAAAACCACCATCCCCATCCTCTCCAACGTGCTCGTGGAGGCTGTCGATGATCGTGTCATCCTCACGGCCACCGACCTCGAACTCGGCATCCGCTGCTCATGCCCTGCTCGAGTCGCTAGGAAGGGCGCCGGAACCGTCCCCGCGCGCAAGCTTCTCGACTATGTCCGTCTGCTCCCTGATTCCGACCTCACCATCAAGGTTCTGGACAATCACTGGGTGAGCATCGTCTGCGGACGGTCCCGCACGCGGATTGCGGGCATGTCGCGCGAGAGTTTCCCCGAACTGCCGGAGATGCCGGAGGTCACGGCGGAGTTTCCCATCGGCACGCTGTCGGCCATGATTGCGCGCACCATCTTTTCCATTTCCGCCGAGGAGTCCCGGTTCACGCTGAACGGAGCCCTGCTGCTGCTGAAGCCGGAAACTCTCACCATGGTCGCCACGGACGGTCACCGCTTGGCGATGGTGGAACAGCACGAACCGCTTTCCGGTCTGGGGACTGCGTTTCGCGCCTTACTGCCGCGGAAAGCAATGGGCGAAGTCATGAAATTCGCCTCCAACACCGATCCCGAGGCCGTACTGCGCTTTGCCGGTGATGAGAACCATCTTTTCTTCCAGCTTGGCGACCGCCTGCTGATCAGCCGCAAGTTGACGGGGAATTTTCCCGACTACGAACGCGTGCTGCCGAAGGAGCAGCCCAACTCCGTCACGATGCCTCGCGAGGAACTGCGCGCGGCCCTGGAACGCGTCATGCAGTTCGCCGATGAGCGTTCGCACGCAATTCGCGTCCGCTTCGCTCCCGGCGAAGCCCGCATCTTCTCCTCGCTGTCCGATACCGGAGAGAGCGAAGAGTCCATCAATGTCGAGTACGGCGGCGCGGAGGTCGAGATCAGTTTCAATGCCCAATACCTGCTTGACTTCCTGAGAGCAGTATCCGAAGAGCAGGTGATTTTCCGCTTCAAGGAGGCCAACAGCGCCGGCGAAATGGGCCCGGCGGCAAACGACGGCGGCATGCTCTACCGCTACGTGGTAATGCCCATGCGCATTTGATCCCACGTCCCCGGAGGTTCAATTGCGAAGGAGAATTTGTGAGTACGACTGAAGTTTACGATTCCTCGAGTATTCGCGTGCTGGAAGGGCTGGAGGCTGTCCGGCTCCGCCCTGCGATGTATATC
>JADLBG010000474.1 GCA_020847895.1 Bryobacterales bacterium | reverse complement strand
TTGTTGATGGCGTCAACATCGTTCGCCGCGAGCGGGGCCTGTTGTAAGCTTGGGCAATGCGCCCCCTTGCCGCCATCCTCCTTCTCTCCATCTCCCTACGGGCGGATATCGTCGAACAATCCGCCAAAAACAGCAAACCCTCCGGCCTCCTCGCCGGAGTCGCCCGCGCGGATATCACTCCGCCCATCGGCATCCCGCACCTCAACTGGGGCTCGCAAACTCACGTCAAGGCCATCGGCATTGACCCCGCCGGAATGGCCGCCACAGCCCTCGTGCTCTCCGACGGCGCGCGGAAGTTCGTCATGATCGACATCGACACCCTCAACATCAATGGCATGCGGGACATCCACGAACGCATCGCCCGCGCCACCGGAATCCCCGCAAGCCATATTCGCCTCGCCGCCACCCACACGCATTCCGGACCCATGTTCCAGCGCGAAAAAGGCCCCCTCGGTGTCGATCCCAAGCCCTACGAGAAGATGATGGCCGCCTACCACTCTCTCCTCTCCGACCGCATCACAGCCGCGGTCCTCGAAGCGGACAAGAACCTCCGCCCCGTCCACGCCTGGGGCGCCAAAGGAGCCGGATCCATCAACATCAACCGCCGCATGCGCGCCTCCACCCAGGGCCCGGCCGCCGTCGGCCGCAACCCCGAGGGCCCTCTCGATCGCGACCTCGTCGTCATCCGCATCGATGACGGCAACGGCAACCCCTACGCCGTCCTTGTCAACTACCCGTGCCACGGCATCGTCCTCACCTACGAAAACAAGATGATCTCTCCCGACTGGGTCGGTATGATGCGCAAGACCGTCGAACAGGCCATGCCCGGCGCCCTCTGCCTCTTCTTCCAGGGCGCCGCCGGCGATCAGGGCCCCGTCGAATGGGGCACCGGCGATCTCAGTGTCGCCCATCGCCTCGGACGCATCCTCGGCCACCAGGCGGCCGCCCTCGCCCTGCAAGTGGAAACCACGCGCCGCGTCCCCCATTTCGAGGGCTTCGTCGAATCCACCGCTTTCGCCGCCAAACAACCCTGGCGCGTCGAAGGCCCTCGCGACTCCACTCTCAAATTCGTAAGCAAGACTCTCGATCTGCCTCCGCGCCGCTACACTCCCCGGGAAATTGGAGAAATGGCCCGCCGCGTGGATGCCGCCGAAAAAGAACTCATCCCCGCTCGCCAATCCGGCGATCCCTGGAAGAAGCATCAGGCCGAAGCCCGCTGGCGCCGCTTCCACGATCTCCTCCTCAAGTGGCAGCGCCCCTACGATCCCACTCCCGTCCAGGTCGATGTCCAGATTCTCCGCATCGGCGCCATCGCCATCGTCGCCATGCCCGGCGAGCCCTTCTCCGGCATCGGAGCCGCCATCAGGAAAGCTTCCCCTTTCGGCGTCACCATGTTTTGCGGCTATTCGAGCGGCAAGGGTGGAGACTACATGCCCGTCGAATCGGAATACCCATTCGGCGGCTACGAAGTGGAGCGCACCCCGTATGGCGTGGGCGCAGCCGAAAAGCTCATCCGCGAAACCATCGCTCTGTATCCGCGGGTCCAATAAGCCGCCGCTTGGACGCTAAGATAAATTCATGCCCACATCCACCGTCACCATCTACCACAATCCCAAGTGCGGCACTTCGGTGAAGGTTCTCGCCTTGCTTCGCGAACGGGGCGTCCAGCCTGAGATTGTGGAATACCTGAAAACCCCTCCCACCGCCGCGCAATGGAAGGCCCTCATCGCGCGCTCGGGTCTCGGCGCGCGGGTTTTCCTCCGCTCGAAGGAGAAGCTCTACGCCGAACTCGACCTGGCCAACCCGAAATGGACAGATGTCCAACTGATCCACCTTCTGGCCCAACATCCCGCGCTCCTCAATCGCCCCGTGGTTGCTTCACCCAAAGGCGTGCGCCCGTGCCGCCCCGTCGAGACCGTGTTCCAACTCCTCGACGCCGAAAAACCGTAACTCCGCGCTCCTCACACCACCACCCATCCAACGTGATAGGCTCTTGCATACACACAGAGCGAACGCCGTGAAGCACAGGGAAAGGAGACCTTATTATGCCGAAACCTAACCGCCGGGAGTTGCTCGACTACCTGGCGAAAGCCGGAGCGGCGCTCGGTGCAGCCAGCCCCGCTTATCAGATCGCCGCCGCCGCCCCGGCGAGTGCCGCCACAATGCGCATCAGCCGCTATGAGATGATCCGCACCCATGTTCCCTGGCACGAACGGCTCCGGGACATCGCCATCCTCAATTGGCGCCGCGAAAACATGGACGTTCCCCACTCCCCGCACACCATCGTCAAACTCTACACCGATGAAGGCCTGATGGGCATCGGCGAAGGCGGCAATGAAGCCGTCCTGAAGAGCATGGTGGGGCGTTCGCCTTGGGAGTTCTTCTACAATGACGGTCTCGGCGGCTCGCAAACAGCCATCTATGACTTGCTCGGCAAGGCTACGGGGCTCCCCGTGTGCCGGCTCCTCTCACCGAATCCCAAAAAGCGCATCGTGCAGGCTTACTGGAGCCTCAGCTATCCGCCCGACATCCTCGCGCGGGAAGCCAAGCTCGGAGCTAGTCAGGGCTATCGAGTCCACAAGGTGAAAATCCGGATGTGGGAGGACCCCGTCAAGCAGGCGGAAGCCATCTTCGCCTCCGTGCCTTCGGATTACAG
>JADLBG010000473.1 GCA_020847895.1 Bryobacterales bacterium | reverse complement strand
CGTTGGTGGGGTTGTTGATCTGCGCCCGCAGGAAATCTCGCTGCCCTATGACTATGTCCGCGCGATCCCCCGTGTGGATGCTTCGCGCGTCCTTAAAGCCCAGGATGCGATGGTTATAGGTATCGGAAACGTATAAACGCGGCGGAGTGGAAGTCTTGTCCACGACGATGCCCGCGCCATCCGAACTCTGCCCCTGGCCCACCGGCGTCAAACCATTCACCAGAAAGAACTCGCGGCCATCCATGTTGTTCGGAGCGGTCTGATAGAACTCCTTTTGGCCCAGGAGGCGGGTGGCAACGCTGATGCTATTGCCCTGAACCGGAAACACCATCACGCGGTGATTCCCGCCGTCCACCAGGTAAACCTCATTGTTGGCCACCGCCGCGCGCAAGGGGGCATTGAACCCTCCGGCGGAGGCTTCCGAAAGATTGCTGTTCGGCTTGAAACTGGTGAAGTCCGCCTGTCCGATCACCTGCTTCGCGCTGGGAGAGTATTGCTTGGATTCGGGAGGCCAGGATTCATAGGGGTCATATCGAAGAATGCGGTTGCTCGGCGTATCAATGACAAACGGGATGGACCCGATGACGAACACGCCCTCCGGCGGCACGATGCGCCCGTTCACCACGTTTCCCAGGCCCGTGTCGTTCACGATTGGCGGCGGAGCCTGCCCCGGCTGCAACATCACCACGCCGAGGACCCTGTCGGCAAAGGAGTTGTTGACCGGCCGTGTGTAGACCAGCACCCGGCCGAACGCGTCGCAAATGTAAAGGCGTCCCGCGTTGTCGAACGCCAACCCGGATGGCGAGGAAAGAATCTGCTTGTATCGGGGATCGTTTGGGTTGTTGGGGATCGTCGTGTTGGAGACCGGCGAGGACTGGCCAATCACCGTATCGGCGTTTGGCTGGTTTGCTCCCTTCTGAAGGGCGGCCAGCGGATAGCGCAGCACCCGGTTGTTGCCCGGGTCGGAAAACCACAAATTCCCATTCCCGTCGATAACCAGCGCGGAGCGGAACAACCGGCCCCCGCCGAGATTCAGAGCAACCGTATTGGCGGCGGGAATCGTTGCGCCGGCATTCGGCAGATTGCTGGTGAAGTTCGCTTGCCCGATCACCATGTCCGGAATCTTGGAATCGCCCGTCTGGGCGAACGGGCGCTGGTAGCGCAGAATGCGGTTGTTGCCCCCGTCGGCGACATAGACGTTACCTTGGCTATCAACGGCAACCGCCACGGGACTGGTCAGTCCCGTGCTGCGTTGAGTGCCGGGGCCCCCGGCAAGGGTGGAATTGAAATCAAGCTGGCCCAGAACGAGATCAGCCGGGGCGCCATTGTCGAAACTGAGCGCATTTCGCCATGCCAGCACTCGATTATTACCCGTATCCGCGACGTAAATAATCGGCGGCGATGCCGACGTATCCAGCGCCACCGAGTTCGGATTTAGCAGGTCTTTTGCTTCCGCCAGGTTCGGAGATGTCGATACCAGCCGCGTGGCCGTGCTCCCCAACACCCGGGTGGCGGATGTATTCAATGCTACTTGCGCAAACAGCGAGGAAGCGCAGAGCCCGCTACAGGCAATAGATACAAGAAAAGTGTATAGACTCATGGGAGATACTCGAGCGGGGCGAAAGGACGCGGGAAAAATCCCCAGGCTTCACCATATCACAGATCACTTATGCTTTCTATCCCAAGTCCGCCCTGGAGGAACAGTCAGGTTCCGGTCGGGGATCGGGGAACGGAACGGGAACCCGCGGCCGGCAGCCACCGGGCTACCCGCATATGGGATATAGTGAGCCACAATGAGATCCTGCCTCCTGCTCCTCCTCTGCGCTTCCCTTGCCCTCGCCCAGCAGAAGCAGCCAAACCCCGCCTTCGCGCCCATCGAGGACGTGGCCGGCCTGCCGCGCGTACTGATCATCGGTGATTCCATCTCCATCGGCTACACTCTTCCCGTGCGCGAAATGCTCCAGAAGGAGGCGAACGTCCATCGCATCCCGGCCAATGCCGCCACCACGCGCGTCACGCTCGACCACATCGACGAGTGGCTGGGCGACGGAAAATGGGACGTCATCTACTGCAACTGGGGTCTGCACGATCTGAAAATCATGGACGACGGCAAGCATCAGGTGCCGCTCGAGGATTACGAAAAGAACCTGGAAGAACTCGTGGCCCGGCTGAAGAAGACCGGCGCCAAGGTCATCTACGCCACCACCACCCCGGTTCCCGAAGGCAAGGTAAATCCTCCTCGCCATCCGGCGGACGTGCCGCGCTACAACGCCGTCGCGGTGAAGGTCATGAAGCGCCGCCACGTTCCGGTCGACAACCTTTATAAGGCAATCCTTCCGAAGCTCTCGACGCTCCAGCAGCCGGTGAACGTGCACTACACGCCGGAAGGGTACCAATTTCTGGCGCGGCATGTGGCCGATTCGATCCTTGCCGCTCTCAATCGCTAGACGGACGCTTCAGGAGTTCCCGTACCTCCGGCTTTTCCAGGTCCTCCTTCACGATGACGCGCGCTGGAAGATCGATGCGCTTTGGCGGCGTCTGTCCCCTCAGCTTCAGGGCCAGGCTCTTCACCGCCTCATAGCCGATGCGCACCGGATCCTGCACCAGCATCAGGCTGATGGTCCCGTCCTTCAGCGCCGCGATGTGCATTTCGCTGAAATCGAACGCCACCAGCTTGATCTTGCCCGCCAGGCCCCGGGATTGCAGCGCCTGTACCGCTCCGATGGAATTCGCCTCGGCGGAGGCGAAAAAGCCGTCGAGATCGGGGTGCGCGGTGAGGATGTTCTCCGCCGCGGCGCGCGAACGGGCGCGGTCCGCCATGCCGTATTGCCGCGCCACGATCTCGATGCCGGGAGACTCCTTGCGCATCGTGTCTTCGAAACCGCGCTCGCGATCGCCTGTCGATTGCCCGCCCGGCTTGTGCATGAGGTGGGCAACCTTCCCCTTGCCATGCAGCAACCCGGCCAATCTTCGGGCCGCGGTGACACCCGCTCCGTAATTGTCCGTGGCGACGAAGGTGACGTAGTCCTCCATGTCGAGACCGGAATCAAACACCGATACGGGAATGCCCGCTGCGATAGCGCGTTTCACGGGCCCCACCAGCGCGGTGCGCTCGGTCGCCGAAATCGCAATCGCATCCACGCGGCGCGCCACCAGCGCATCGACAATCTGCATCTGCCGCTCATAGTCGGTCTCTTCCTGCGGACCGTTCCAATTCACCTCCACATCGAATTCCCGCGCGGCCTTGCGCACGCCTTCGTGAACCGACATGAAGAACAGGTGCGAAGTCGCCTTCGGCACCACGCCGATGAGCTTCTTTCCCCTCCGCCCGCACCCGGCCAAAGCCAACGAGCCCAGACAATGCCGCCGCGTCACCTTCATGCGCGATCGAAACTCGGTACGTTCATTTGCTCGCCCTTGCGCAATGCGGATTGGTGCGCGATGAGTCCCGGCACCGTCATGGCGAGTGCCTCGTAGACGTTCACCGTGGGCTCGCGATTTTCGAGCAGGCAGTTGATGAATTCGGCGGAAAGGAACACAGCGCTGCCTCCATGGCCGCTATCGTGCCGCATGGCGGGCGGCAGCATGCCGCTGTTCCAGAACTTCGGAACGTCGAGCGGCCGGGGCTTTCCATAGCGGTCCTGCCAGATGTCCCCGTGAATACCGGGCTTTGCCATGAGCAGGCTACCCTTCTCCCCGTACCACTGCGCGCGCTCCATTTCCGTGGCCGAAATCTGGCGGCACTCGTTATGGCGCACCATGTGGCCCTTGCTGGTGCGCATGAGGGCGAATTCATTGAAAAAGGGATTCCTGTAGGGATTCGCCTTGAGGCGGGAGATTTTCGCGCGCTCTTCGATTCCCTGGCAGGAGACGTTGACGATGCGCTCGCGCGTCACTCCCACCACGAAGCCGAGCGAATGCGTCGGGTAGTGCATGGGCGGCATTCCCATGCGCCAACTGATTGACCCGTCGGGGTTGTAGTAAAGGGACGGCTGCTTGTTGAGGCGGTCTTCAAAATTGAAGTCGTGGTAGTATTCCACCTCGCTGTAGAGAATCTCGCCGAAGGAGCCTTCGTTGTACAGGTTGCGGGCGTGGATGGCCGCCTGGCGGTAGTAGCTCGACTCGGCCATCATATAGCGCAGCCCGGTCTTTTCCTTGATGGCGCGCAACTCCCCGGCCTCTTCCAGGTTGAAACATGCCGGAACCGCCGAGCAGACATGCAGCCCGCGCTCCATGCACATCTTCACATGCCTCACGTGCAGATTCGCTCCGCTGAAGATGGCCACGGCATCCAGGTCTTGGCGCTTCTTCAGCAGATCCTCGAGCGAATCGTAGACGTTGTCGCAGGAGTAGGCGTCGCGGAGGCGCTTGCGGCGCTCGGCATAGAGGTCCGTCACCGCCGCCACGACGCAATTCGGATGCTGGTGAAAGTGGAACGTGGCGCCGAAGCCGCCGCCCACCACGGCGAGCCGGATCTTCTTTTCCGCGCCCGCTGCCGGTGACATGGACGCGGCGGCAAACGCGGCATCGCGCAAAAACCTTCGGCGGCTCGGCATGTCTCAGATGTACGCGATGACGTCGATCTCGACCAGTGAATTGCCCGGAATGCCCCCCGCGGCGGCAATGGTGGTGCGCACCGGCGGTTCGTCGCCGAAGCGGCCCTGGAACATCTCGTTCATCCCCGCGTAGTCTTTCAGATCGTTCAGGTACACGTTGCACTTGAGCACCTGATTCATCGAAGAGCCGCATTCGTTGAGGCGTTTTTCAATCTGATCCAGCACGTGCTTGGTATGTGATTTGATGTCGCCTTCAAAGTGCGCCCCGATGCCCGCGATGAACAGCAGGTTGCCGTACGACACCGCGCCGCTGAACAACGGCGTCTTCGCCGGCTTCTTGCCGTTCATGTAGTGGACTTTCCTGGTGGGCTTCTCCTGCGCCTTGGCGGCGGGCGCGGCTGCCGCGGCCGCTGTGCCCGCTGCCGCCGCCTTCGTCAGAAAATTGCGTCGATTGGTTGCCATGGTTTATACCTTCTCCGGAACTATATACGGCGCACGGTAGTTGCGCGCCAGCATCGCATCGGCTTCGGAATCGCCGATAAACTTTTCCTTCG
>JADLBG010000472.1 GCA_020847895.1 Bryobacterales bacterium | reverse complement strand
TCTGCTATCCGTTTCTTCGCTCGCTTCGCACGGCAACGGAGTCGGCAGGCAAACCGCCATCGGGCTACGGCATCCTCGTTCTCAGCTTCGATTCCCGCGACACGGCGTCCGACATGAAGGCCGCCGCGGCCGGCATCGGCGCCCGCGCGGATGAGGGCTGGATCTTCGCGACTGCGGCCGAGGAGAGCGTCAGGCGTCTGGCGGAGGCAACCGGATTCTGGTTCCGTTGGGACGGCGAAAGGCGCCAGTTTGATCACCCGGCGGTGCTGCTGGCCGTGAAGCATGGCCGCCTGGTGCGCCTCTTTACGGGAGGACGCATCCCGGCGGAGTCTCTTGGCGCCATTCTGCGCGATCTGGATGGCGGATTCGTGCCTTCCTATCCTCTGGCGGACAAGACTTCCTTTCGGTGCTTCCAGTACAACGCCGCCACCGGAAGGTATTCGCTCGATTGGGGGGCGATGCTGCTGGTACTTCCGGGCGCCGTTGCGTTCCTGGCAGCGCTGGTCACGTTCCGCCCCTGGCGGCGGAGATGTGCCCGCGCCCCGTTCCAGGCGACCTGAACGGCGCGCTACGGGTCGAGCAAGCCGCGCACGACAAAGACCGACATCTGGCCCCGCGTATTCGTATCGTCGGGGCAATACTTCGTCGCTGTGCACCCGTCCGTGATGCCGAGTTGCTTCATCTTCTGGATGTATGCATAGAACAGGTTCGAAGTGGAGACATCCTCGAACAGCGGCGCGGGTGAAAAGGGGAAACTCTCGTTCGCCGTGACGCCGAGTCTCGCGCGAACCAGAAATGCCGCCATCTGCCCGCGGGTGACCGTTGCATCGGGGCAGTAAGCCGTAGCCGCGCACCCATTCGTGACGCCGATCTCGCGCAGCTTTTGAATATACGCAAAGTAGGGATGGCTCGGACCGGCATCATCGAAGTAGGGCGTGGGCGGAAATGTGAAGCTCTCGCCGAAGAGCGCGCGGATAATGAAGGCCGCCATTTCGGATCGCGTCACCGGCGCCTCCGGGCAGAATCGCCAGGAACCACAGCCGACGCTGATGTTGTTCGTCTTGAGCAATGAGATGGAGTCGAAGAACAGATGGGTCACGGGGACATCGGAGAAAGGCAACGATGGGACCAGACTCTTCTGAACGAACTGCCCCCACTGCCCGCCGGCAATAATATAGCCGTTGCGCGGATCAGCCGCGCTGTTGTTGGCGAGGGAAAAACTGACCGTGCCATTTCCGGAACCGGTCGTTGCACCGGTCAATGTAACCCATGGCGCTGACGCCGCCGCGTTCCACTGGCAATTCGGACTCGAAGCCTTGATTGTGAGTTGATAGCCGGCTGATGAACCCGGCAGAGCCGTTGCGGGACCGGACACCTGGAATGCGCATCCACCGGCGGCCTGGGTAAGAGTGTAGGGGATGCCGGCAATGCTGACCGTACCGGCACGCGAAGTTCCATCGGAATTCGCATCCACCTTGATCCGCACCGTTCCACTTCCGCTTCCGCTGAAGCCGGAGAGGATGGTGACCCACGGAACCGAGGAGAAGGACTGCCACGAACATCCCGATCCCGCGGCTATGCGGACCCTTAGAATGTCACCGTAGGCGCTGACTGATGCCGAAGATCCATTCAAAGTAATGGTGCAGGGCGCGAAGGGTCCGAAGGCTGCGCCAACGGTACGCGGAGCCGTCATGCTGAGAGGGATGGGGTTGCCATTGCCGGAAGCATCACCGCTCCAGGAGACGAACTGAGAACCAGCGGATGGCTGCGCCGTGAGTTGCACCGTGGATCCGGACTGGTAATAGCCATCGTTCGTGGCTGGCTGCACACTAATTCCCCCGCTTCCCCCGATAACATTCGTTGTCAGCAGATAGCTCGTCTGAAAATTGGCGGTGATCGTCGCGGCGGCGGAAGGAGCCGTTACGGAATGGATCTGACTCCCGCCGTCACTCCAGGAGGAGAATGTATTCCTTGTCCCGTTCGAGGTCTGGGAGGCGACTGTTCCGAGGGAATGACTGCCGCCTGGCAGCCAGGAGAATGTTGCCGGGGCAAAGTAGCTCTGTCCATCAACCGTAATCGGAAGCCCGGCGGGAGCGGTGGTTACCGTGACGCTAACGGCGGGCACCGCAATGGTCAACGAAACTGGAATTACGAGAAGTTCGAGAGTCGTGCCAGGCGCCGAGATCTGAATCGCGCCTTGATAGGTTCCGTTCCCAAGGCCACTTGTATTCACCGACACTTGCACAAACGTTGCAGTGGTCGGGGTCGTTGGGCTGGCGGAAAGCCATGTGCCACCCGAGGTGGTAGAGGCAGAGACGGATATCGTCACCTGGCTTGCATCAACGGTGGAAACCAGGAGGAACTGGGGTGCAAATGGATTGTTTGAGTTTGAATTGTCGGGAAACGTGAGTGATGATTTGCTCGACAGCAGCCGTCCAGGCTCGACTACGCGCAGGGTCACGCTCAATGTCTGCGTCGCGCCTCCGCTGATGGCGAATTGCACTTGTCCTGTGTAAGTTCCACTCGGCAGTGCGGTGGGGTTGGTGTACACGATAAAGCTGAACGACGTCGCAGGCTCGGTCATTCCCGCCGGCGCCACCAGCAGCCAGTTTCCTCCCGAATTCGTGCTCGCGCTCGCGTTCAGCGTTACCGCCGACGACGAGGTCACCGTCAATTGCTGCGTCACCAGGCTGGTCGAACCCGCCGGAGCCGTTAGCGACACCGCGCTCGGGTTGATCGTCAGCGTCCCTCCGCTGCTGCCCGTCCCCACCGTAAACGTCACTCCCAGCGTCTGCGTCGTGCCACCGCTAACTGTAAATGCGACCTGCCCCGTGTACGTCCCGTTTG
>JADLBG010000471.1 GCA_020847895.1 Bryobacterales bacterium | reverse complement strand
GATCCAGGGCACCATGGTTCTCATCAACAGCGGCGGGTCCGCGGGAAGCGGCAGCGGCTGCAGCCCCGAAGATCCGACGGCTCCGGATCAGGCGGACGACGGGACGAAGTTCACGAAGATGTAGGGCCGCCATTCGCCCGGGAATGCCGTGCAGACTGATCTTTCACGCTACGTCACCATGAAGACGATTCTTCAGAGGACCGGCGTCCACCGGCAAACGGTGCATTACTATCTGCGTAAGGAACTGCTGCCGCGGCCGGTGCGCACCAGCCGCACGTCGGCGCTCTACCAGAACACGACAATCGACCTGATCCAAATGATCCAGCTGCTCAAAAGGCAGCAGCGGTTGAGCCTGGAGGAGATCACGGCGCTTTTCCGGCGGCACAACTACGATGTGCGCGCCATTCGCGCTGCCGCATCGCAATCCGGCTCCGCCTCCGCCGGCGCCCTGCTGGGGGATCCGGCATCGGCGCCGATCGCAATCGGTGATATCGCCGAGCGCATTGATCCGCCGCCGCCGCGCGAGTGGATCGAGCAGGCGCTCGCCTCCGGCATGGTGCATTCGGCGATCCGGGACGGACGCAAGACGATCTCCGCCGGGAGCCTGGAGGCGCTCGACGCCATGTGGGAAGGGGTACGCAGCGGCGCCTCGCTCGATCAGTTCCGGGATCTTGCGCGGCGGATGGAGCGGCAGACGCAGGCGGAGTTCGACCATTTTCTGGCCTCGCTGCGCAACCTGAACGCAGCGAGTGAAGCAAGTACGCAGGTGGCGCGGCTGTTCTCGAGCCTGGAGAGATTCGGCGCATGCCGCCGGCGGGAGGCGCTGTACAGCCTGTTCATGCAGCGGCTGCGCCTACCGGGCTATCTCTTCCTCAGTCCTAACCGCACTTATGTGTTTCCCAGCCGGACTTTCCTGCAGCGGATGGGTTTGTTTCGGGAGTTGGATCTGATCCTGCGGCAACTCGACCGCAAGCCAGATGACCTTGCGGCTTTGAGGAACCTGGCTCGCGCCAGCTATCTCAGTTCAGACTGGGTGCGGTCGCGCAGCGCGGCAGTGGAGATTCTCCGTCTGGCTCCGAACGATGCGAGCGCGGAGGCCCTCTACGGACAGGCCTTGACGTTTCTGGGGCGCATGCCGGAGGCGATCACCTTTCTGGAAGAGGCGATCGCGCGCGGGCCAAACCCCATGGCGAAGGTACGGCTGGGGCAAGCCATGGCGTTGCACGCGTATGACACAGGTGATGCTTCGCTGCTGCTCGATGCCGTCGTGCGGCGGACGCGGTTAGCCAATGAAGCCATCCGTGAATCCGCTGGAAACCCGGGACTCCACCGCAAAGTTCGTCTCAACATTGTTCTGGATACGCTGCACTTCAGCGATCCGCTGGGATTGAACCGGCCCGTGGAAAAAGAGGCACAGGCACTTTACGACGAGTTCCGCAGCCTTCCGGACAAGAAACTACCGGTCTTTGCCGGGATCTCGCTGGCGATGTCGAAGATGTACATCACGTACGCGCTCTATCTCATTCGCCAGCAGCAGGGGAATCCAAAAGCGGAGAAACTGCTGGCGGAGATCGCGCGGCTGGACCCGGATTGCGTGCTCGCCGGACGCGGCAACGGGCAGGCGGCATCGATTAAAGCGAAAGCAGCGCGCCGCGCATCACGTCGAACATCGCCTCGAAAGCCTGCTGGTGGGGTTCGTGGCGCGCGCCGGGGATGAACCGGGTTTCCACGGGTCCCTGACAGCAGGCGCGGATGGTTTCGAGTTGGGCGGCGGATCCGTACTCGTCTTCGGATCCCTGCAAGGCAAAGACCGGGCAGCGTACGCGCCGCGCCTCCTCGCGAATGTCGAAGGCGTCGAAAGAAGGCGCCAACCATGCTCCGGCCCAATTCCAAAACAACATGTCCGTCTTAGTGCCGTGATGGCGCATCAGGCGCTCCCGCAAGCCTTGGCCGTAGGCGTCCACCGCGGCGCGGATTCCGGCGCGGGTGATGTCCTCGACAAACAGGTGCGCTGCTTCGGAGATGATTGCCCGCGGAGGCGGCGCGTTCCAGAGCGCAGCGTACAGGAGGGCGATGGAGGCTCCATCGCTATGTCCGACGAGGACGAAATCCTGTATTTTTTCCGCATCGAGCAGGTGATGGAGCACATGGGCCTCCTCGTGGAGGTAGCGCGGGGTTCGCGGTTTGGACAAGGCCGGCGAGCGGCCGTGCCCGAGGCGGTCATAGACGAGCGCGGGGTATCCCGACGCCTCGACGAGCTTTGTAGGAAAATCGCGCCATAGCGAAACACACCCCAGCCCGTGGTGCAGGAACACCAGCAAGGGACGAGTCCGCCGCCCTGCAATCCGCTCCAGGTACAAAGAATCGAAATGCACCTCCAAATTATAATCAGGCTTGTGAACCCGGATTTTCTAGAACGCGCCATCGCGCTGGCAATCGAAAACGTGCGTGCGGGCGGCGGCCCTTTTGGGGCGGTGATTGTCCGCGAGGGCAAGATCCTCGCAGAGGGCGTCAATATGGTGATCTCGACCAACGATCCGACGGCGCACGCCGAGGTGACGGCGATCCGTAACGCGAGCCGCGCGCTGAGCGCCTTCCACATGCCGGGATGCGAGATCTACTCGAGTTGCGAGCCGTGCCCGATGTGTCTGGGCGCCGTCTATTGGGCGCATCTCGACCGGGTGTACTTCGCGGCGACGCAGCAGGAAGCATCGCAATCGGAATTCGATGACTCCTTCATCTACCGACAGATCGCCCTGCCTCCGGAATCCCGGCTGATTCCCATGATCCACGTTCCCAGCGCAGACCGTGGGCTTGCGCCATTCCAGGCGTGGATGGAAAAAGAGAACCGGATCCGGTATTGAGGGTGGGGCGGGACACACCTCGGGCTCCGGCGTGGGGAAATGGGCGTGAATTGTGCGGAGAAGAGGACGAATTTCTTACTTTCGGAACTGGTTGAGCATGTCCTCGATGGAGGAGGAGAAGCCTTTCGCCTCTTCTTTGGCCTGCTTGATGGCGCTGGTGAGTTCGTTGCGGAGGTTGGCCTGGGTTCGGGCGGAAAAGCGTTCCTTGTTGGCTAATGGCGGGGCGTCGGGCGGGAGGAGGTGGGAGAACTGCTCCTGGTAGAGGCGGTTGTTTTGGATGGATTTGAGCTGGTTCAGGGCGCGGGTGTAGGCACGTTCGGCGGCGGTGCGGTAGCGGTGGAGGAGGGCGGCTCGTTTTTCGATTTCCGGGTTTTCTGAGAGGAGGGGGTCGGCGCCGGCTTGTTCGTAGAGAGCGGCGTCGGCGGTGGCGAGGTTGCGGAGACGCCAGGCGGCGTGGATGAGTTGGTGGAAGGTGTCGAGTTCGATGGGACCTTTGGGTTTGAGGTTGGAGGCGTATTCGGCGAGGAGGGCGTCGTAGTCTTCCTGCTCCTCGGGGGCTTGGAAGACGATGCGGGAGGCGGTGAAGCCGTGGATGCGGCCGTTTTGGGAGGAGCGGGCTTTGCCTTCGGGGGTGGTGGGGCCTTGGGACTTGGCACCGTTGATGCGAGCGGCGTCGCTATGAGCTTGACTGATGGTGGACATAGGGTTGTACTCTGGCCTGGTTTTACCACGGGGAGAGTTGGAGATTTATGGGGTGGGTTTGTAAGTGGTTGTGGGGAAAGGGTGAAATATTTATGGATTGGTTGCGAACCAATTTCGCGCAGAGGCGCGGAGGGCGCGGGAATCGGAAATTTGCGTCCTTCAGGAATCGCGCCTCTCCCGGGGCTACCACTCCAGCCGGAACACGAGAATGGTGTGCCATCTTCCCGTTCCGATGTCGGAGAAACTGCCCCTCGTGCCTGTGAACGTCCCGAAGGCCGAAGGATCCGTCTTGTTGTAAGCGGCATTCGGCGGGTTGAAATTGTGGTACTTGAAGATGTTGTTCACGTCCCCACGCAGCGTGAACCGGATACGCTCGAGGATCGTCCAGGTCTTCTGGAGCGAGGTCTGCGGCCACACCACTCCCGGCGCTTCCAGTGTATTTCTGCCGAGCGTCCCAATCGTGTACGGCGCCGGATATGCAAACCCGTTGATGTTCAGATAGCGATTCTGCGCCGAGAACGGGAACCGGTTCGGGCCGATATCCACATGCGCCAGTTTCACCTGGTCGTCCGGCAGAATCTGATTCGGCCGGTTGCCTACCCCAGGCAAGTATTGATAGGGACTATTCGCGAATGACACCGTGAAAGGAGGACCCGTCTGGAACGTCTGGATCCACACGATCTCCCATCCGCCCAGCAGCGCGTTCCTGATGCCGCCGCCGTTCATCCACTTCCGGCCCTTGCCGAACGGCAGTTCATACGTCACGGTTGTTACCCACCGGTGGTGAATATCGTAGCTGGCGCGGCCCTTCTCGAGGTTCCGGCTGTAATAGGAGATGCCCGATGCCGTCCCGTCATCGTCCGAGTTATCCAGCGTCTTCGACCAGGTGTAGAAAGCGTTCAACGTCAGTCCCTTCGAAGAACGCTTCTCGAACCGCAGCGTCCCGGCGTGATATGTGTTGTGCCCGAAGTTGCTGATCAGGTTCACGTTCCCGAACTGTGGGTATGGCTTGTAGTTCTGGAATCCGATCCGGATTGTGTCCAGTTGCGTCGTATTCGTCGGAAACGCACTGATCGGCAGCACATTCGTGTTCCATGTGTTCATCAGCTTCACTCCCGCCGAACCCTGATAGATGGCCTCCATCAGCCAGGTCTTCGTGAATTGCCATTGGACGCCCCCCGACCAGTTCATGATGTAGGGCGTGCGCATGTTCGGGTCATACCACGTCGCGTTGCGGCCGCCGTAGTTCGTTCCGACGTAGGGCACACTGCCGTCGGAGTTTGAGGTGAAGTTCACCGGCGGCGGTCCCTGCGAGAGTTTGAACACCGTCCGGGGATCACCCGGAGGCGCCTGAATGTTCGCGCCGGCCAGGTACTCTTCGAAGTTTTGATTGACGTCATTCGTCATCAGATCAATGCTGATCAGGCTGAAGCTGGACCGGAACACAAAGTTCGGGTGGAAATTCCACGCCAATCCCAGGCGCGGTTGGAAGTTATTGAGATCCTTTCGGGCCAGTTGCCCGGGTGTGTGCACGATCGCTCCCAGTTTGCCCGTGATGGGGTCCGTCGCCGCCGGGTCGAACTGAGACTGCTGTCCATACTTCGTCGAAAACGGCGATTCGTACGACCACCGCAAGCCCAGGTTCAACGTCAGATTCTTCATCGGGCGGAAATCGTCCTGAATATAAAGCGCGTGGCTCCACCACCGCGGCAGCCAGGTGGCCTGGTTCCGCGTGAACTGCGCGCTTGCCACATTGCCCAGCAGGAAACTCGCGAACGTGTTCCCGGTGTTCGGCGTGAACGGCATCTCGGTGCCGCCCATGTTATAGGTGCCCGCCGGCAGCGCTTCAGCAAGCGCGTTATAGCGGGTGCGAACCAGTTCGTAGCCGCCTTTTACGGTGTGCCGTCCGGCAACCTTTGTCACGTTCTCCTGCATTGTGAAGTCTTCGGCGATGTTCTGGAACCGTCCGCCCGGGTTGCCGTTGTAACCCGTAATGATCTTTGGAAAGTTGGACGAATCCACATTCGGCATCCCAAGCTGCGCCGCCCAGCCTTCACCATAGCTCACGGGGTCCTTCGTCTCGTGCCGGCGGTTGTATCCCAGGCGGAACTCGTTGATCAGCGTCGGAGAGACAGTCACCGTGTCCGAAATCACGACGTTCGTGAAATCGTTCGGCTGCACCAATACCGGATCGTAGACAGCCCAGGCGATGTCTGTGGAATACCGTCCCGGCGCGCGATTCCTCATCCTCGAAAAGCGTCCGAAAATGCGATGGTTGTTCGTGAACTGATGATCGACCTTCGAGTCAAACCGGTTGAAGTAATAGCGCCCCTTGGTGGGCAGCACGAGGTCCTGCTGCGGGCCGCTCGGCGTGATGATGCCCGGCCGGTTCGGCTGCGTCCACGGGTTGAAGGAAAGCAGCTTCTTCGACACCGGGTCAAATCGGGATACCGGGATCTGATTTGCGGGAAACGGGTCCCGAATCCACTTCCCCGTCGCATCCTGCCGCGTCGTCGTCGGATCGTAAATGGGGAAGCCTCTCCCTCCGAACGAGAAGTCGCCGTTGTACATCTCCGGGGTGGGAACGTTCGTGATGGCCGTTTCCGACACCTTCTCGTGATGCCGCTGGAAGCCGAAAAACCAGAACGTCTTGTTCTTCCCGTCGTAGACCTTCGGAATGTACACCGGGCCGCCGAGCGTCGCCGACATCTCGTGATATGTCCACGGATTGCACGGCAGCCCCACGTCGCAGCGTTTCAATTGGTCGAAATACTGCCGGTGCACCAGCGCGCCGTTGAGATACCGGTCCTCGGCGGAGCCATGGAAACTGTTCGTGCCGCTCTTATACACCGCCGACAAAATGCCGCCTCCCGAATGTCCGAACTCCGCCGGCAGCCCAGTGTTGTACATCTTAAATTCCTGGATCATGTCGAGCGTCCCGGTCATGATCCGTTGATCGTCGTTCACCGCGCCGCGTACCGGTTCTTTTCCGCTGACGCCGTCGAGCGTCAGCCCGAGGGAGCGTTCCCTCTGTCCGTCGCCATGCAGACCGTTGATCACGTTCAGACCCGGCATATACAGCGTCATCCGCTTGATGGCCTTCTGCATCACGGGAATCTTTACCACTGTCGAGCCTTCCATAACCTGCCCGGAAACGGATGTCTCGGTCTCAAGCAGCGGGGCGCGCCCTTCTACGTTCACCGTATCGGACACCGCGCCCACTTCCATCGCCACGTCGATACGCGGCTGCTCATTGGTGCGCAGTTCGATGCCGTTCCGGACATACTTCTTGAAGCCGCTCGCTTCAATGGTGAGGTTGTAGGTTCCGGGGCGCAGGTAGGGAATGTAGTAGTAGCCTTCGCTGTTGGTGGCGCCTTCCGTCTGAATGGATGTCTCCGTATTCGCGACAACCACCTTCACGCCGGGAATGACCGCGCCGGTGGAGTCGGTGACGGTTCCGACGAGGGTTGCGGAGCCGGTGGTCTGGGCAAACAGAGGGGCGAGGTTGAGTGCAAGCAGAAGGGCCAAGAGAAGCCGCATAAAGATCTCCCTAAAGATGGCGAACGGCCGCCAACGTTATTCGCTAATCGATTGAGCGATCCTATTCGACTCTCGCCCCCATGTCAAGAGCCCCTTCAGAGCCCCTTCAGCCATTGCTGCTATACTTGTCCCCACGGGGGAGCACGGTCGAATTCTTCTGGATTTCCCTCCGCCTTTTCTGGAAAAATTGTCTCGTTCGCTCCATTTACGCCAACTCGAGGAGGATTTCTTATGAGCTCTTCGTCCGTCACATTGAACTGCCGGCTCCTCAGCGCCTGCGGCTGCGCTTACTACATCGATCCCGCCACCGGAAAATACGTCGTCCCTTCCGACGACAAGTTCAGCCCCGTTGTCGGCTGGAAGAATACCCCGGCGCCGGTCAGCGCGGCGCAGATCAACGCCTGTCTGGTGGGCGAAAATAGCGACGGCATCATCGTTGCCTTTCGCGGCACGCTGCCCCCCGATCTCCATTCCGCCGACAGCATCCTCGACTGGCTTCAGGATTTTCTGGCCGAACCCGGCGCCTACATCAATGTTCCCGGCAAGGTTCACACAGGAATCTATCTCGCCGTCATGTCCATCATTGCCGAGGTTGCGGCCCAGGTGAATGCGCTCTCCCCGGCGGGAAAGAAGATCTATGTCACGGGTCACAGCAAGGGAGGCGCCATGGCTTCCATCGGAGCCTGGATCCTCCACAACACCAATCAGCTTGCCATCTCCCAGGTCATCTCCTTCGCATCCCCCAAGCCCGGCGATACCCGGTTCCAACAGGCCTTTCAGGCTCTCTTCCACAACCCCGCCCAGGTTCGCTACGAGAACTACGACGACATCGTTCCCCTGCTTCCACCCTCAGCCGCCTTCATCAAGCTGATGGCGGATATCCCTTTCCTCGGCGATCTCTTCAAGCAGGCCGAAGGCTGGGACTATCAGCACGTGGGTATTCTCCAATACATCGAAAGCCGGGAAGATCAATACAAGGTAATCCCCGACAACCCGCTTCTGATGACCGAACGCCTCGGCGAAATCATGCTGGAAATCAGTGAAGACCTCGTTGACTGGGATTTCAACTCATTCGGCGATGCCCACACGCTCCAGTGCGGCTTTGGCTACATGAGCGGCGTCTGCCCCTCCAGCGTATGCGGCCAACCGAGCCTATCCTGATGCCCTCTCAGCCCGCTTGCGTCGCCAGCCGCAATTCGTCCTCGAGTTCATAGACCTTGTCCTCGAGATTCCGCGTCGGCTTCGAAGCGGCCCTCGCCTCTTCCAGCTTCTTCTTCGCCGCCGCCAGCCGCTTCTCCAGGCCGGACACCTTGGGGCTCGGCTTGGGCGCCTCCCGCGCTACCGGCGGCACGGCCTTCTTCGCCGCCTTCCTGGGCTTTCCCTTGGCCCCCGCCTTGTATCGAAACGCGGTAACCGGGGCGGGCGGCTTCAGCGCGGTCCCGAAATCGCCCTTGTACTCCTCGGCCACCTGCACAGCCTCGGTCAGCAGCTCCCGAAAGCGTGCCTCCATCGCCTGCCTGGCCTGCGCCCGCAGCGCCTCCCCATGCTGCTTCCACTTCTGGTATTCCGAAATGACATTGCTCATTCCTGTGATTCTACGTCACTCACCCTTCTCCTCCGCGGGAGAGTAGCGCTTCAGGTCGGCAATCAGAGCCCTGGCCGCTTTCGGAGGCGGCACCTTCCCCGTGAGAATGTCCCGGTGCGATACCTGCCTTCCGTACAGCGCGGCATTCTCGCTGTCGTCCGGACGCAGGGTCGAGCCTTTGATGGCAACCCCGGCAAATACGCCGTTCGAGTGCGAATAGGAGAGGATTTCCGCTCGCATGAAAGCATCCGTCTCCGCGCTCGCCGCCCTTCCTACGGGCCCTGCCATCACCGCCCCTTCTCCCCCTAGCGTGAACTTGCTCTCCATCAGATCCTTCGCCCCTCGATCGTTCATCACCAGCAGGATCATATCGGTCTCCCCGCCGCCGAACTGCAGGCCGAAGCTGCCGCCCTCCATTCGCACATTCGAAGGCCCGGTCCATCCCCTGTCCCGCGCTCCCCGGCACAGCGCCACCCCTCCTCCATATTGGGCGCCCACGAAAAAGGCTCCCCGCTTGAGCGAAGGCACAATCACGACGCAATGTGCCTTCTCAAGCAGGTCCCTCGGGATCGAGTCCTCCCCTTTCGAGATGGCGTCGTCGAGCACGGACTTCGCATTCGTGATCCGCTCGAGAACTTCTTTTTTCTCTTTTGTTTCCCCGGCTGACAGACACAGACACGCCATGAGAAAGATCCCCAGTCTCAACAGCATTCTCAACAGCATAGTGTCCTCCTTGTGCGCCGGTCAAAACCGGCATGGTGTAGTGAATGAAAGAGTCATACGTTGAAGGGTTAGCGACCCACGACGGCCCCGAGTCCTGCGGAGCCGCCCGTAAGGGCGACGCCGAAGCGTGG